>JAXJRF010000038.1:0-8169 GCA_036310765.1 Frisingicoccus sp. | reverse complement strand
GTCATCGCCACATAAAGCACACGTATCTCCTCAGCCATCTGATCCTGCAGCAGCTTTCGTGCAAAGACTTTTCTGGATAAACTGTGTATTCGTGTCCGATCTGTCAGATTAACACCGTCGGCGGCCACGCCATATTTAGAATGAATGACAATACGACTTCTGGATTCCGTAAAATTCATGTTTTTCCCAAGCCCTGCAATCATACAGATCGGATATTCCAGCCCCTTACTTTTATGAATACTCATAATTCGAACCGTCTGGGAAGCATTTTCCAGAAGGACGGCCTCTCCCACATCTTCCTTCGCCTCTTTTAACTGATCCACATAGCGAATAAAATGAAACAATCCCCGGTAACTTGTATTTTTGAAATCCTTCGCATATTCAATAAGGCGTTCCAGATTGGCCCGACGCACTTCACCTCCGGCCATAGCAGCCATTCGGTTCACGTAGTCTGTCCGCTCATAAATCTCATGGATCAGCTCCTCAATGGAACGATGGATCTTTAATTTGCGAAGTTCTTCATACATCTGCATAAATGCCTTCAGCCGTTCAGCCAGATACGTCTCTTCTCCCTCTTCCATATACCGTTTGATATCATCATACAAATGGATCTTTCGATCCATCAGTCGTATTTTAGCCAGCTCCTCATCCGTAAAACCACCCATAGGTGATGCCAGCACAGCCGCCATCGGAATATCCTGCAGCGGATTGTCCAAAATGCGGAGCATATTTAAAATACCCTGAATTTCCAATGTGTCAAAAAATCCCGAGGCCGTCTCACCAATGGCAGGTATGCCCATATCTTTCAACACACGCACAAAATCCTCTGTCCAGTTTTTTACAGTTCGGAGCAATATGACAACATCTCCATACCCGGCTTTTCGATATTCGCCTGAATCCGGATCCATCACCCACAATCCATTTTCCGGATCCAGCAGCTCACGAATACGAAGTCCCACAGCCCTGGCCTCGGCCTCTCGCTTTGTAACATCTGGATCATCTCTGTGTTCAACAAGAATCCATTCCGCATCTTCTGCCACAGGATGTTTGGTTGTACCATAATCCAGCCCTGGATAGAGGGCCGCATCCGAATCATATTCCATACCGCAGACGGAAGGCACCATAAGATCTTTAAAAATCTGATTAATACCATCAAGGACACAGGCTCTGCTGCGAAAATTCTTATGCAGGTCAATACGCTGATGTTTTCCCTCTTCTTTTGTAAATGTATCATATTTATTCAAAAAGATTCCCGGTTCTGCAAGTCGGAAACGATAAATACTCTGTTTGACATCGCCCACCACAAAAATGTTTGGATGACCATCCGCTTCTCTGGATATACTGGTCAGCAATGTCTCCTGAACCTGATTGCTGTCCTGATATTCATCGCACATGATCTCTTCAAATCGCTCTCTGTAAGCCTTCGCTGCCGGTGTGGCCTCATGGGCATCGCCCAACAAAATTTTCAATGCCAGATGTTCCTGATCACTGAAATCGATCACATTTCTCTGTTGCTTTTCCTCCTGAAAACGTTTGGAAAACAGTGCTGTCAGTTCGATCAGAACTTTTAAACCGGGTAAAATCTTCTGTTCCTTCGCCATCATGACTTCTGCATCTTCGGAAAAATAATTCTTTTTCAGCCAGCTGTGCAGATCCTTCGCCTCCTGCCGGAGTGCCTTCACTGTATTGATGGTCTCCGGATATGCATCGGGCTGCTTTTTACCCGATAAACGCCCCCATTTCATATGCTGTATATGAAAACGCATATCCGAATAGGTTTCGCACTGCATCATGTCCTGAATCTGGACCATATCCGATTCCAGCATCGGTTCATATAAAACCGGACCTCCATTACCTCGGCTCAGTTTCAAAGCCATCTGAATATTGTCGGCCATTTCAGCCAGAAGGCTGCAGCTTTCCTCCAATACAAGCTGGATGACCGGACTGTTTTCATCTCCATCTTTGGCCGCTCCCGGATTAAATTTAAGCGAATTTTCAAGCCATTCCTCCGGCCAAGGATAACTTTGAGAAAAATCATAAACTTTTAAAATCCATTCCGTCAGTCCCTTATCCAGTTTTCCGCTGGAATAAGCCCCCACGAAATCAAGAAAGCCCTCCGGCGGATCCTGATAACAATCCTCCAATAGCTGCTCTGCCACATCCTGCTTTAATAAAATCATTTCCTGCGGATCTCCGACACGAAATCCCGGATCCAGATCGATCGTGTCAAAATATTCTCTCAACACGCTCATACAAAAACTGTCAATCGTCGTGATCATCGCAGAAGGCAGGAGCATTTTCTGTTTCTGAAGATGGGTATTTTCCGGTTCCTCTGCCAATCGTGTATCGATGGCTGCCATAATACGCTCACGCATTTCTGCTGCTGCCGCCTTGGTAAAGGTCACCACCAGAAGCTGGTCAATGTCCAACGGATGCACCCTGTCCGTAATCTTCTGGATGATACGTTCAACAAGAACCGCTGTTTTGCCCGAACCTGCCGCCGCAGAAACAAGAAGACTACGATCCTTTAGAGAAATTACCTGCTGCTGTTCTTCGGTCCACGTTCTTCCCATGTATCCTTCACCTCCTCATACACACGTTCCCATACCGTATTTGCCGACAAATGCATCAGTCGATGGTAATCACATCCTTCCCTGCGTTCATCAAACCGGCATATTCCCTGATAATTACAGTAGTCACAGGCAGTCCGCTTTCGGCTCCCCTTAATATACAAATACGGATTCTTTGAGATATCTCCCGACATCCAGCGATCCGTCAGCTGATCAATCCGACGGCTTACAAAGTATCCAAGATCATCCAGCTGTTCCGATGTGGCAATGCTGGAATTTTTTGAAAAACTTCCGTCCTTATTGACATTCAACGGCAAAATCTGAGGTGCTTTACCAACAGAACCATCCATCCATTCCACCACTTCCGGATCAGCATTTGCCAGCCCTTCCATTTTCAGCATGGAAATAAGCTCATTTTCCAAATCTTCCTTTTTATCCGGCATATCCTCCAAAACAGGATCCTGCATATGATAATAAAACATTCCGGCCTTTACAATCTGTTTATCCGGATGCTTTGCACCTTCAATATGAGCAATGGAATCCAGATAAACAACAAGCTGAAGGGAAAGTCCATAATAAATCTCTGTCAAATCAAATTCCTTTGCGCCCGATTTATAATCCACAATACGAACGGCCCGGACATCCTCACCGTCATAAATATCATAACGGTCCACTGTTCCGATCAGACGCACCTTATCACCAACGGAAAATTTCGTTTCAAAGCCAGTCAGAACAAATTCACCTTTACATACCTGTTTTTGAATCGTCCATGCGGTTCGTTTTGCAAGACGCACAAGCTGATCCAGATAATATCCATAACGGGCACTTTCAAGAAAGATGGCCGAGCCGTATTCCATCCCTGTCTCCCGGACACACTGCTCCATCGTCGAATCTCTGAAATCATCGGGCATATCCCGCCAGCTGTAATTGCTTTCTTCGACCACTTTTGAAAACCGCTCCATGGACTGATGTAAAATATTTCCCAGATCCGGTGGAAGGAGTCGGGCAGTTTTCCGCTCCTCCAGTCGAAGACCGGCGCTCAAAAAGTGGGCATAGGCACAGGCTGCATATTTTTCCAGAGTTGTGATGCTGGCCGTCGGACGCATACCATACAAAGACTCGATAAGCTTTCCGGATAAAGGACTCTGATTGTTGATATCAAACATTTCCCCAATCCATCCGGATAATTTTTCTTTACATATGTCATCCGAAGAAAACCAGGCAAACAATGTCTGCCATAAATCATCCCTTCGTTCCGGGTGTTTGAGTCCTTCCAGAACATATCTGCCGCTTTCCGAAATGCCGGACAAAATTCTTCCCTTTTCCCATTTTTCAGGGATTTCCGGTTTCAGTGCCGGAAAAAGAGCCGTCACATCTTTAATCAGTGTGGACGGGCGAATAGACTTTCCGCCCCCATCCATCTGGGCATAGGTTAAGATCAACTCTTCCGATGGTTTTGTCATGGCCGTATAAATGTAAAATTTCTCGCGAAAACTGTTCTGCCGTCCTGTCGGTGCCAGCTCCATCGGGCAGGATGCCAACATTTCCTTCTCCCTGTCTGTGATCAGACCGCCCTCCGCCACAGGTGACGGTATAACGCCATCATTGCATCCGATCAGAAAGACAACCTTGACATCTCCAAGACGTGTACGTTTCAAGTCTCCAAGTACGACCTGATCCAATGTCGGTGGAATCACGCCCACCTGGATCTCAGCAAATCCAGCCTCCAGTATTTCCATATATTCTTTCAGCGATATTGACTCATTTTCAAGAATCTGTTCGCACTTATCCAAAAGCTCTGAAACTGCTTCATATACCTGACCATATTCTCTGGCATGGACAAAATCACCGTCGTCATTCATCGTATCCGTATAATTCTTAAGCTGTTCCTCACCCTGGATTTTCAAAATAAATGCCCGCAAAGCCTTCGTATAATCCCCAACCGTACCCTGACGGCTCATGATCATCAAAGGCTCCAGCTCATTCATCACCTGTTTTCGTGTCTCATTCAGCCGCATAAAATCTTCCGGCTGATAATCCCGATACCGTTTAATAAAATTCTCAGACCACCGTTTCTTTCCCCGGATTCCCGTCGCAAGAATATAGTTGTCAAGAATATCCACCTCCGCTGGTTCTGTCAGTGAATAACCGGAACGCAGATATCGGAACACACTTTCATAAGAAAAATCTTTCAGGATCACATCCATACCGCTGCGAATCATTTCCACAAAACTGTTTTCCGATAAACTGGCCTTATCATCAATAAAAAGCGGAATGTCCATAGAAGAAAACTGCTGTCTGGCCGCTTCCCTGTAACGGCTCACATCCCCTGTGACCAATGCAAAATCCTTATAGGACATACCTTTCTCCATGACCATCTGGCGGATTTTTGATGCAGCAAAGCCAACTTCCTCCGCTGGATGGTTTAATGCAAACAGTCTTACATGCTCCGGTTTTTCCTGCCATGGTCTGAAACGATGAAAACGAAAAATATGTTTTTCCAGAAAATCCAGTTCCCCAGCCTGTTCCGGTGTATCCAGCAAGATATCTTCTTCCTTTGGAACTTTCAGATCGATACACATTTTATTCAATTTCCAGAGTGTCTCCTTCGTCAGATAAAACAACTGATACTCCTGTCCAAGCTCATAAGGCCGATCATGAATATCAACACTCAGCCCGATCACAACTTTTTTGCACATTTTCATCAGTTCTTCCAAAAGACTGTACTGGGAAGGTGTAAAACCGGTAAAATTTTCAATATAGACAATACTTCCCTTAAGCATCCGGGAACTGGAAATTTTTCTTGAAAGCACCTCCAGAAGTTCTTCCGCCGTCATATATGTATCTGCCATATATTCTTTAAATGCATCGTAAAGCACCTGGATATCTTTCAGCTTTCGGCCAAGCATCGTATGTTCGCCAACCTGCTTTCTGCTTTCCGCAAGATCACCGGATTTTACGCTGTACTGAAATAATTCGGATAACATAGATTTCGCTTGACCGACGAATCCATTTTTACGGACACTGCCCGCAAATGCCTCTAACTCAGTCTGATTTTCAGACAACAGTCTACGGATTACCATACTTTTTCCGGTATCTTCAAGAATCTGCTTCTGTATACCGCCGATCTCGTCAAATACTCTGTAGGCCAGACGGGGAAAGCTGACCACATCCACATTCATGACGCCATGCCCCGGATGCAGTTCTGTCATTTTCATCTGGGTCTGCATCGTATACTGTTCAGGAACGATCAGATAAAAATTCTGTTCCGGGTATAATAAGGACTCTTCAATTAACTTTCGATACATTGTCTCTGAACGGCGGCTCCCTTCACCGCCAATGATCATTTGAAGTGACATTCCATTTCCCCTTTCATTTTACTGTTACTTATCATAGCATATTTTATATATTTCAAACATAGTTTATATTAAAGTATTTTGAAGGAGGCCGATTATGGGTTCAAAAACACATATCATTATTCTGCAGATGAAAGAAATCATCTATACGATTCTTTTTGCGGTTTTTGCCCTGATAATGATTTTCCTATTTGTTTATATGTTCTTTCTAAAAGATAACGGAAACTCAGATGAAACGGCATCCACACCTACATATACCCCCGGTGTCTACACAACCTCGATCCTTTTGGGAGATCATCCGGTCAGCCTGCAGGTTAATGTCGACAAAGATCACATCAACAGCATTACTGCCCTGTCTCTGGAGGAAAGTGTCACCGCCATGTATCCTTTGCTCGAATCCTGTCTGGAAAATATTGAGGTTCAGCTGACCTCCGGCGTCCCGATTGAAAAGGTCACCTACGACGCGTCCAGCCAATATACGGCATCCATCTTACTGGATGCCATTTCAACAGCACTTTCTAAAGCCTCTAAATAAATCAAAAAGTGTCAGCCGCGATCACAGGCGACTGGCACTTTTTCGTTCTAAAATCCATTTGTTTTTATTTACTCAATTGTAATTTTTTCAAGTTCTGCTTTCCAAAGTCGTGCAGATGCGTCACTCGGCATACGCCAATCACCTCTCGGTGACAGTGCCACAGAACCAACCTTCGGTCCATCCGGTACACAGGAGCGCTTGAACTGCTGTGTAAAGAAACGATGATAGAAATTTTTCAGCCATTTTAAAATCGTTTCTGGTGAATACTCATCTTTAAATGCCATATTGGCCAGGCGATAAATCTTCGCCGGAGGGCAGGCAAAACGCATCATATGATACAGGAAGAAATCATGTAATTCATATGGCCCCACCAGATCCTCCGTCTTCTGACTGATCTCTCCCTCTTTCGGAGGAATCAGTTCCGGACTTACCGGGGTATCCAGAATATCCAGAAGGACATTTTTCAAATTCTCAGATGTGCATGTGTCCGCATAGTAACGAACAAGATGCCGAACCAGTGTTTTCGGAACGGAGGCATTGACGCCATACATGGACATATGATCCCCGTTGTAGGTCGCCCATCCAAGAGCCAGCTCAGACAAATCGCCAGTACCAATGACCATTCCTCCGCACTGATTTGCCAGATCCATTAATACCTGGGTACGTTCACGCGCCTGACCATTCTCAAAGGTCACATCATGGTTATTTATATCCTGATCGATATCTCTGAAATGGAGCGATACAGCCTCCCGTATATTCACTTCCATAAGCTTTGCCCCCAGTTCATTGACAAGCTGACAGGCATTATTGTATGTCCGGTCTGTTGTTCCGAAACATGGCATGGTCACAGCCATGATCTGTTTGCGGTCAAGTCCCAGCATATCAAAGGCACGCACAGTAACAAGCAATGCCAGCGTGGAGTCCAGTCCGCCTGAAATACCGACAACCGCATTTTGACAGTGGGTGTGGGCAAGTCTTTTCTTCAGTCCCATCGCCTGGATGGACAAGATCTGTTCGCATCGTTTTGCTCTGTCCTGATCTTCCTGAGGAACAAAAGGTCTTGGATCAATATAACGCTCGAGCTCCAATGTTTTTACTTCGTTTTCAAAGGCAACCCGAACATAGGCTTTATCCTCATTCTGAATAAATGTGGTCATCCGACGGCGTTCGCCATTTAAACGGGCCACATCCAGATCTGCGTATACAATGCCTGTGTCAAACTTCTTGGATTCCGCCATGCATGTTCCGTTTTCACAGATCAGATTATGTCCCGGAAATACCAGATCCGTTGTGGATTCACCCTCTCCGGCCCCTGCGTAAACATAACCGCAGATCAGGCGGGCAGACTGACTTTCCACCAAAGCCTTTCGATATGCATCCTTACCTGTTGTCTCGTCACTGGCTGAAATATTAAACATGACCGTTGCCCCCGCCAGTGCATGAGAAATACTTGGCGGATTCGGTGCCCACAGATCTTCACAGATCTCACCGCCGACCACAAATCCCGGAATGGATGTACATTCAAACAAAAGCTGTGTTCCAAACCAGGTTTCCTGTCCCAGCAGTTTGATCCGAATTGGTGACTTGATTCCCCGTTCAAAATGACGGGCCTCATAAAATTCCGCATAATTCGGAATGAAGGTCTTTGGAACGATTCCAAGAATCTGTCCATCCTTGAATACAAGTGCTGTATTGTATAACTTGCCAT
>JAXJRF010000037.1:0-8035 GCA_036310765.1 Frisingicoccus sp. | reverse complement strand
GACAAAAACCAACTGCGGGATTTGTTGACAGACAATAAACGTTTCCAAAACATCGACAGAAAAGCAGTCCAGGTCATTAATACAGTAACCCATTCAGATTTGAAAGTAGAAGAAAACGAGGACGGTGAAAATATGTGTATCGCATTGGATCAGCTACGTGAAGAATTTAAAGAAGAAGGCCGCATAGAAGGCAGGAGAGAAGGTATAAGGGAAGGCATAAAGGAGGGCATAATAGAAGGTAAAGCAGCAGAACGCATTGCATTGGCTGTACGAATGCTGAAAACAGGTGAATATTCTCTTTCACAGATAACAAGTATTACATTGCTGTCTGAGGAAGAAATACAGGCATTAAGCCAGAAAAACAACATATAATCACAACGATCCGCTGGCCATGAACCACCGGATTGCAAAATCCAAAATTGGCGGGTACAGCAAAAGCTGTGCTCGCCAATTTTGCTTAATTATATACTTATACCACAGTCGGACGTTTCCCATATTTCATCAGGCACACGACAAAAAGAAAGCAAAGACCTGCGATGATGATTTTATATTGAAGTTCCACAAACTGTATTTCTCGTTCTGTTGAAACCATTTTTACTTCATTTTCATTAACAATTGTCAGCCCCATACGAAGGAAAAGACGGATTTGGCTGCTATCGAGATCCTGTTTATCCAACTGCACTCTTAACGCCGTCGGAGCATCCGATAATTCCAGCGTATTTCCTGTACAAACAACAAATGGCTGTTCTTCTGAAACATTCATGTCGATCATATCCAACCTGGCGATCCCCGTTTCTTTTTCCTGCACTGATAGTTCATATTCTGGTCGGTATGTTTCTATATTAAAGGTTTCTTCGGAGATCCCCATATCTTTCTTCATCTGTTCCATCGCCGCCATATTCATATAAATTATTCGCATGGCACTGTTTTCATCAATATCATAAGCCTTTTTCAGATACTCCTGTGATAAAACAAAGCAGTTAAATACCGTTTCTTTTTCTCCGGCGATCAGTTTCACTGACCCTTCCTGTTGAAAGCTGACACATTTTACACCATCCATACGTCGGATTTCATCTATATATCCCGTCAATGGCTTTGGGCTTTGGCTGGTCAGCACATATTCTGCCGGTTGATGGATATTTTTATAAAGGCCTGCCGTTTCTCTGAAAAAGCTGATCAGAAACCCCATACCGATGACAGCAAAAAACACTATGATTTTTACACTGTCATTTTGCTTACGCAATTTCAGAAACTTTTCCAATCGATTCATTTATGTTCTTCTCCGTTTCATGATACGCAGGACGATCATTGCCGAAATAAGCATTAATGCCGTACATATGATCGTCATAATAATCCACCATTGACCTGTCTGATCCGGTTCTTTTTCCACAGCTTCTTCTGCCGAGAAAGGTGCGGCAATATATGTTGAAATTTTCTTTGTTTCTTCATATGCATTTCCCGACTCATCTTCATAATAGAAAGTCATCGTTCCCTCTGCATTTCCATAAGGTGTATTTGTTCCGGATAAACCAATAATCGATACACCGACCTCACCATTTCCGGTCGTTCCCGGTTCCAGATCACCAATAAAAAGTGTTCCCTCCGGACTCATACCTTCCGCTTCAATCACTGCCCGCACATTATAAATTTTACTTCTGCCCAGATTCATTGCCTGAGCTTTCACATTGATTACATCTGCAACCCGTACTTCCGGACTCATGCTGACATCATCAATTTCTAATCGAACCGGCTGCTCAATCTGCATCCTCGCTTTCCCATTTGCCGTATAGACACTTCCTTTGGAATCCGCATAGTCCATGGCCACATCAAAAACATACTGGCCTTCCGGCGTTGCCGCCTGAACCTTGTACACATAGGAGACTTCACAGTTTCCACCAGCCAAAACCGTATCAATATAGGTTGTATCTGTCGCACTTAAAAGGCTTAAATATTCGCCCTGTTCTGTCACAGTAACCGTCATATTCCGAAGTATTTCCGTTTTGCTTGTATTTTTTAAAACAAAGGTTACTGTCACCTCATCCCCCGCCTGCACCTTCAAATCTGAAAACCGGCAGCATTCAACAATCATTTTGGGAGTGAACCGAATGGTTTCTCCTGTTTGGGGCGATTCCTGATTTTGTCCAGTCTGGCCAGACGGACCAGCCGAATCCAATGTGTTTGAACTGCCCGCCAAAGCTGTATTCCCATCGGAAGGATTCGGTGAGGCGAATGCTTTCGTCGGCCATATCATTGTTCCGATCAAGCACCCCATGATACATATCCATTTTAAGTGTTTCATTTCCATTCGTCCTCCATATCATGTACATCGTCACATAAAACCTCAATATCCTGTGCATTGTGACTTGCAAGAATCATCGCTTTCCCCTGGCATTTCAATTCCTTCAGCAGTTCCCTCATCTGGGTCACCCCCATCTTATCCAGACCATTAAAAGGTTCGTCCAATATGAGTACTTTTGGATTTTCCATAATGGCCTGAGCGATACCAAGGCGCTGACGCATCCCCAAAGAATATTTTCCCACCGGTTTTTTCATATCCGGATCCAAACCTACACGCAGCATGGTTTTCCGGATTTCATCCCTGTCTGCAATCCCTTTTAATGAGGCCAGAATTTTCAGATTTTTATAACCGCTGATATTCGGAAGAAATCCCGGAGTTTCTATGATCACACCCAAGTCCTCCGGAAAATCACACTCTTTTCCCACAAGGCATCCATTGACCCGGATCATTCCTGAATCTGGTCTTAAAAATCCACATATACATTTCATAAGTACTGTCTTGCCGCTGCCATTGTTGCCCACAATGCCAAAAATTCTGCCCGCAGGGACTGTAAAACTCACATCACTGAGAATCTGTTCCTTCCCAAAGGACTTATAAACATGTTCAACAACAATTCCCGATATTTCTTCCATATTCTCACCCCAACTCATTTTCCGGTTCCTGTAAATTCAAAGGTATAATTTTTCATTTTCTTAAAGGAAAGCCACAGCAAAACCAAACTTCCAAGAATAAAAAACAGATAGGACACCCAAAGCTTTGGCAAATTGTCATAACCAAAATTATGCATATAATAGGTTGCATGATTCAGAGGCGACAGCCATCCAAACAGGATATTCGCCATCCGCATCTGTTCCTGAGGCAGTTTTAAAACCTTTGCGATAAATTCCGGATTTAATACAAATCCAAAACTGCTGAAAAGAATACCGCCGATCATGCCAAGTTTTTTGCTCCATAAATTCAGACAGAGGATCAAGCTGGCCATCAAAAGAGAATATCCCAGCATAAGTCCGTAAATATGCAAGGTGCATTTGTATGGAAAAGACAGCTCCAGCACTTTCACAAATGCAGGTATGGCAATCTCATTTCCAATGCCCGAATAGCCTAAAATTGCCGCCGTTTCACTCCACAGATTTGCTGTATAAGACCTGCCTCCGGCAAGCACGCAGGTCGATAGAAAAATAAAGCTTATAAACCCAAAGGTAGCTGTAACCAGATAAACAACCTGTCCCATCAGCCATGTTTTTCGATTAATCCGTATCAGATAAAAGGGAACTTCATTACCCAAATGGGGCATATCGGCAAACAGAAGAAGTAACAGCAAAGAAATGATCAATATGGCGTTGGCATCACCAAAAGTCCATATAAAAGGTTCCATGCACTGGAGAACTGTATCATGTTCCTGAGCAAAGGAGAGAACCTTATCGGACAGGAGAAAGCACAGAATAAATCCAAGACTAAAGCACAGGATAATCTGAGGATTGTGCTGCCATCTTCTGTAATTGGCCTCAGCGATCAAACGTATCTGTCGTATCTCAGACATTTTCAATGCACCTCCTCAGAACTTCATAATACAGGCAGCTTACGATCAGTAATATACCGCTAACAAGCATTAACACGCCTGCATCTTCAAACATCCACATATGTTTCGGCATGAACCATTCATAAGGATAAAGACAGTATATTCCGGTTAAGTACCGTTCGTGGAGGATAACGAGAAAATAATACAGAACAAAGCCACCGCCGTAAGCCAGATATCTGCTCTTTGACAAAGCAGCCAATAAGGCCGATATCATTGCCCACAGAGCCCCCGACATAAAAATCAATTGTATATTTATTCCCGGATTTTCCTGACCTTGTATCAACAGATAAATCTGACACCCAAGGGCCTCCAAAAGTCCGCCGCTGATGCCACTGGACAGGATTTTCCCCATAATATAACTCGACACGCTGGTTCTTGGAAGGCATGCTTTAAGAAAACCGCTCTCCCATTCTGCCAGCCAGGCTGTTCCATAGGGAAACGTACACAGCACCGGTATACTCATTTTAAAAATATCCGAGCCAAAGCCTGCACTCATCAAAATCAGAATTTCCAGTATCAGGCCAATCACGAACCCCCATGAAAATACTGCTCTTTTTAAATCCGTTTCAAAACTATTCATTCTTTCATAACCTGGTACTTAGTACCCTACCGAACGATTGATCACCGATCCATCAATGGCATTGATCGTTAAAACACTGCCATAATTTGATACACCATAGGAATTTGTCACTGTACCCATAAAATCCCACACAGGAACAAGAAGACCCGTATCATAGCTGTCCGCCTCACTGATCCTTGTATATCCGAGAATCACCTTTTCAACGCAGATCATCGTACCTGTACTTCCTTCCGCCACGCTTTCTTCTGCGTTGGCAACCATCGCCATCTTTTCAAAGGTCTCTTTCACTTCATCAAAGGATTTCATACCGGCATCTTCAACGACGGTTTCTATAATTTCCAGCGGTGCATTATAATCAAAGCCTACAATACCTTCGTCGGTAATACGAAATTCAATACATTCCACCGGCCAATCTCTCTTAACATACTCATTGCCATTCCATCCTTCTTCATGCTTACTTGCAGGAACATAGGTGACAAACACATTATCCATATTACGGCTGTAACGCAAAATCCATTCTTTGCGATAGCCCGGATGCTCCGCACCATCACCCGAACGAATATCTAATATTTCACAGTAAAGTCCTCCTTTCTCATACTTAAAAGATTCAGAAAGACCAATCTTTTCCATAAACCCATCGGCGATTGTCAATGCCTCCGTCTCGGAAATCGTTGTAGGTTCATTGACATATTCAACAATCTCGGTGGATTCACCGGACATCTCCTGCCAAAGTTTCTGTGAGATTGCATTATCGTCTGTCTGTTCATCTGTTTTCCATAACCCATTTCTCCTATCCTTATCCAGATTCGTTCCGCTCACATAAGCTACTGCGGTAAATTCATAACCATTTTTACTGCTCCGATAACGAAAGGCATTACCCAAATTTTCATTATTTTGAACAAAGATAGATTTGTAATTTCCATCTTTCCCATCACTGACTCCGTAAAACACGTCGCCCGTTGAATTCAGATCGTGCTGCCATTCATAGAATTCATTATTCGGATACAAATTCTTCATATCCTCCACCGTATGAATCACCCCATCCGATTTATACGTTTCCCACTGGAGCTGTGACGGAGCATTTTCATACTCTGCCTGAAGTCTTTTCAAAGCTCCTTCATATTCTTCTCGCATCACTTCGCGATTGACCTCTTCTTCCGTCTGATCGACATTTTCAAGTTTCGCCTTTACCTGCTGAATTTCCTCAGCCACCACATCCCGGGTTCGCACAGATAAAAGACAGCCATCATACAAAGTTTCACTGCCTGCAAGTTCTTCAATCACTTTATTCAAAAGTTCCTGAGTGATCGGTGTCTGCTGCACACGAAATACGGACATCTGATCCGCCTCGGGAATATCTACTTTGGCATCCACATTAAGCGTTACATGCAAAGATTCATCGGAAATCTCTGTTTTGTAAATGTCATACTCTCCTCCAACACCTTCGATACCACTGCCTGTTTCCTGAGCCTGTTCAATCAGCTTATCCATATCCTTATTCACCACGATGGAAGATTTCGGATTTTCCTGGCAGCCTGTGAGCATAAAAGCCATCATTGCTGTCAAAATAATTATTCTTTTTTTCATATTGAAACACCCCTTCATATTCTTCTACAAAAGAAAAATCCATGTTAAAAAAATCTTAACATGGACCTTTGCATCAAGTATTCAACGTTTTGTAATCAAATTGTAAAATCATACGGGTTCCTTCGCCTACCGTACTTTCTATTTTCAAATCAACGTGGTGATATTTTAAAATGATCGACGTGAGAGCCAGACCAAGACCTGCCCCGCCATTTTTACGACTTCTGGACTTATCGATCATATAAAACGGCTCCAGTATCTTTTCTTTTTCTTCCTCTGGAATTCCCCGTCCAAAATCCTGAACTTCAATACATTGTTCATAGGATTTCAGCAGAATCCGACTACCAGACTGGCTGGCTTTTGCCGCATTATCGATCAGATTGATCATGACATCTGTCATAAGATCCAGATCCATCGGATAATGTTCACCATTTTCATTCCATTCCAGCCGTATATCTTTTTCTCTCAAAATAGTTGTACAGGCTTTCTCTGATGCCTCGAAAAGCACTCTGACCGGTGTATCCTTCAAAACAATTTCCAAATCCTGATCCAGTTCCAAAAGTTTCATCATCTTTTTGGAAAGCCGTTCCAGTCGCATACACTCCTCATAAATATAATGGAGAGCTTCCGCCTCATCCTCCGGATCCAGACGTACAGTCAAAAGTGTCTGGGCATAGCCCGATATGGCCGTCATCGGTGTTTTTAATTCATGAGTGAGATTTCCCATAAAAAGTGTTTTCTGCTTTTCCGATGTTTCCAGCTGATCCCTGCTTTTTTGTATAGCTTCTGCCATTTTATTGAAACTTTCTTCCAATTCCCCGATTTCATCTTTTCGACGGACAGGAACTCTCTGATCATAGGCACCTTCTGCCAGTTTCTTTGTTGTCTCATTCAATTCCTGCAGGGGCCAGAGCATCCGTTTCAGCAGAAAATATAAAATCCCGATCGTAACTGTAAGTACACCAGCTGTAAGAATCGCCATATACAAGGCCAACTGTTTTATCTTCAGAAATACACCATCCATATCCACGATCTGATAAATGAAAAATCCGGAAGGTCCTTCATAGGCAAACACCGTATAAGAATGCCCCTCCCGTATCATTTCTGATTTCGCAAACCCGGCATTATATGTACCATAATCCAGCTTGGATAAATCATCCCAGGTCAATTCGGTATGATTATAAATTTCAACCGTCTTCGTTTCTCCGTCATTTTGTACATCCTGATAAAAACAGATGGTATAATCATACCTCTCATTTCCCTGTTTTCGGGTTTTGAAAAAATATTCCATCCACGTTTTTTTCATTTCATGTCCGTTGACATCTGATAAAGCCGGATTCATTTCATTGATCAGCTCGTAAAAGTTCTGATACCCCTTCAATTCTGTTTCGTTTTTTAAATTTCTTGCTGTTGTACCAAGAATCATAACCTCACTGAATAAGATTGCAGTCAAAACGGCCAGACAGCTGATCAAAAGAATTTTGGTTCTCAGTTTCACCCTTTATTCCTCCAGACGATATCCCACCTTGGAAATGGTTTTAATGTGTTCCGAAAGACCCAACTTTTTACGCAGCTGGCCAATATGGACATCCACCGTTCGAGTTTCTCCCATATATTCCATTCCCCAAACCATTCGAAGTAATTTCTCCCTGGAAATCGCCATGTTTTTATTTTTAACCAATACAGCAAGCAATTCAAATTCCTTTGGCTTTAAAACAACCTCTTCCCCATTTTGACGCACTGTATGTTCTTCAAAATTAATTTCCATGTCAAAAACTTTAACCACTCGACTCAATTTATCTGATCGTTCCAAAACCTTTTCCATGCGGACCAGCAATTCAAGCATATCAAAGGGTTTCACAATATAATCCTCCGCACCGCCCTTTAATCCCTGAATCTTGGAACCGATATCATCTTTGGCTGTCAGAAAAATCACAGGGATACCATACCCCTTCACAATCTCCAGCAATTCAAAGCCATCCATTCCCGGAAG
>JAXJRF010000036.1:0-2920 GCA_036310765.1 Frisingicoccus sp. | reverse complement strand
CCGCCGTGAGAGGGCGGCGTCTTAACCGCTTGACCAACAGGCCTTAACACATCGTGCTTTTCTATATTATACCTTTTTATGAAAAAAATCAAGTCTTTTTTCATAATAAATTTTATAGTAATTTTGGAAAAAGTATATTAAAATAATGGTAATAATATAGGAGGAGGAAATTACTATGGCATTAATGACTGGTGAACAGTACGAAGAAAGTTTAAAGAAGATGAAGATGCGTATTTTTCTTTTTGGGGAAGAGCTTGAAACCGCCGTCGGCAATCCGATCCTTCAGCCGGCGATCAATTCGGTCAAAGCAACCTATGATCTGGCTCAGATGCCGGAATATGAAGATCTCATGACTGCCACATCTTCAATCACAGGCGGAAAGGTAAACCGTTTTACTCATATTCACTGGAGCGCAGATGATCTTGTTAAAAAAGTTAAAATGCAGCGGCTTCTCGGACAGAAAACAGCCGCATGTTTCCAGAGATGTGTCGGCATGGATGCGTTCAATGCGGTGTTCAGCACAACATACGAAATTGATCAGAAGTATGGGACAAGTTATCACGAAAACTTTCGGAAATTTGCAGCTTATGTTCAGGAGAATGACCTGGTTGTCGATGGTGCTATGACGGATACAAAGGGGGATAGAAGTCTTTCACCATCAAAACAGGCAGACCCGGATCTTTTCCTTCATGTGGTTGAACGTCGTGAGGACGGTATTGTTGTTCGAGGGGCTAAAGCACATCAGACAGGTATTGTGAATTCCCATGAGGTATTGGTTATGCCTACGATTGCTATGGGTCCGGATGATAAAGATTATGCAGTATCCTTTGCAGTTCCGTTGGATTCGGAAGGCCTTATTATGGTTGTTGGACGTCAGAGCTGTGATACAAGAAAGATGGAAGGCACATCACTGGATGTGGGCAACGATGTTTACGGCGGCATGGAAGCACTGACTGTGTTTGACAATGTTTTTGTTCCAAACGACCGCATTTTTATGAATGGTGAAACAGAATTTGCCGGTATGCTTGTTGAACGCTTTGCAGGTTATCATCGTCAGAGCTATGGCGGATGTAAAGTTGGTGTGGGTGATGTTCTGATTGGTGCGGCAGCTTTGGCAGCCGAATATAACGGTGCTGAAAAAGCATCCCATATTAAAGATAAACTGATTGAAATGACCCATTTAAATGAAACACTTTATTGCTGCGGCATTGCCTGCTCTTCGGAAGGTACAGAAACGGAATCCGGTAACTATCTTATTGATTTAATGCTGGCAAATGTATGTAAGCAGAATGTCACACGTTTCCCATATGAAATCGCCCGTCTTGCTCAGGATATTGCCGGTGGTCTTATGGTAACCCTTCCATCAGAGAAAGATATCAATCATCCGGTTGCCGGTGCTTATATTAAAAAATATTTTGCCGGAACATCGGCAACACCAGTCGAAAATCGTTTCAAGATTATGCGTCTGATTGAAAATCTTACATTGGGTACGGCAGCTGTCGGCTATTTGACAGAATCACTTCATGGTGCGGGCAGCCCTCAGGCACAGAGAGTTGTTATCTCCAGACAGAGTAATATGGCTGGTAAAAAGGCAATGGCAAAAGCAATTGTCCACATTGAAGACTGACAGAGGTTTGAATTATGGAAGTCCTTGAACGCATCCGTCAAGTCATAGATGTTTCCGTGCGTCCTTATCTTCAGGGCCATGGCGGAGATATTCAGATCATTGATTTTACGGATGGAATTTTAAGATTTAAGCTGACCGGAATGTGTTCGAACTGTCCGTCTTCAATCTTTACAACAGAGGATCTGGTTAAAAAAGAACTCCTTGAACAGGTCGAAGAAGTTAAGGATGTTCGTCTTGAAACTGGAGTCAGTGATGAAATGATTGATTTTGCAAAAAAACTTTTGAGACACGAATAAGATGTGGGATTTGCGAATCTAAAGCAGATAAAACAGGGGAGGAATGGATGTTGAAAACAAACAGGCAAAATTATATACATATTTATATGGATCTGTCCGATGAGATTCTTTATTTTCATTCAACATCCAATCCGTACCCATTAGGAAAAAGTTTGATTGATTTCATATATATGGATTTGGAAACTTTCCCGAGGAATCCGGCAGATGTTCGCAGCCTGCATCCGTTTTTTTCATTGTGGGATGATACACAGACTGAAAATTTATTTAAGGCGGAGGAAGGAAAGGGTGTTGGTCTGACCTTTGAAAAGATGAGAGAGCTGCAGAAGGTGTATGGCACTTTGCTGGGAGCTGTGGCCAATAATGGTTCTCATGTGGATGAAGAGACAGTACATTATCTTAAATATCATTCCTTTTATTCCAGTGAAACCCTGATCTGCCAGATGGCAGAGGATGAAAAGCGATGGATGATTGATTATGTTCTCGTAAGCTTTGAAGACTGTCTGATGTGTGAGTTGATGGAGATGATTCGCCGCCGCCTTCATATCAAAGTATGTAAAAATTGCGGCAGACTCTTTACGCCGAAACGAAGCAATATTGATTATTGTATTCGTCCATATTCGGAAGATGGTAAAACATGTGCGGATGTGGGGTATACGAAGACTTTTGCAAAGACGGTTCAGCAGGATGAGCTGCTTCAGGCGTACACCCGCGCCTATAAAGCTCATTATGCCCGCATGACAAAGCCTCGGAAAAAGGCATCGAATATGACGAGGGATGAATTTGAAGATTGGTACAGAAAGGCGAAAGAAGGTTTGGAGCTGGCACGACAGGGAAAGATCCGACCGGAAGACTATAAAGCCTGGCTGAAACAGTAGGTTCTAAAAAATATAAAGAAATTTCAGAATTTTGTTGACAAATCAAAAAACTTTGATATAATATATCTTGTGTTTGAAATGCCGGCGTGTCGGAATGGCAGACGAGGCAGACTCAAAATCTG
>JAXJRF010000035.1:0-24892 GCA_036310765.1 Frisingicoccus sp. | reverse complement strand
TTTTATTAGTATATCATGGGATGTAAAATTGACAAAATATTTTGTGTACAAGTTTTAAAATAAGTGCTATACTAACTAAGTTATTCATAAAATCAAAGGCTTTGCCTTTGGACTGGTTCGGAAACTTCCCAGGATAAAAAACCAAGAATCTGCAAAGATAGGAGAATGAATATGAAAAAATGGACAGTTATGCAGCAATGCATGGTCGCCTTTGGCATTGTTTTGAATGTCGTGGGGGCTTTTATGGCGATGAATTTGAGACTTCCGATTTATTTGGACTCGGTGGGAACGGTTTTTACAGGTGCACTGCTCGGACCGGCTGCCGGGATGATGACCGGAGCTTGCGGAAGTATTATAAGCGGAATGACGTTTGATGTCTATTCCCTTTATTATGCACCAGCCCAGCTTTTGACCGGGTATATGGCGGGCATTATGTTTCGGACGGTGTGGATGAAAGATTACCGTTTGCCGCTGGGCAATTTAGCCATATCCCTTCCGACAACTGCGGCAAGTGCGGTTGTCACTTCATTTCTTTTCGGTGGGATCACATCTTCCGGTTCCACATATCTGGTCATGCTTTTAAATAAGCTTGGAATGAATCTGACACTCAGTTGTTTTGTTGTTCAGGCGTTGACAGATTATGCAGATGAGCTGGTGGCGGCACTTGTGGTGACAGCTCTTTTGAAGGTATTGACACCGGAGATGCGGGCGAAGATATCCGGCAGCCGAAGAGGCTTTTGATCGGGCAAAATAGAATGAGCGAATATAAATCCAAACACTTTCTTTTAAAAGTTGATGAACTTTTGAAAGAAGGTGTTTTTTACTTGACAGTGTATATACATAGTGATATATTGTATATATCAAATATATACAATATTTATAATATTTACAAAGAGGTGCCATGTGAATATCATTATAAGTAATTCTGGTGATCAGCCGATCTATGAGCAGATTACCAATCAGATTAAAGATAAGATTATGCGGGGAGAGTTAAAGGGCGGTGATGCGCTGCCGTCCATGCGGACACTTGCCAAAGATTTGCATATTAGTGTGATTACAACAAAAAGAGCCTATGAGGAATTGGAACGGAGTGGATTTATCCATACTGTTGTCGGACGGGGAAGTTTTGTTGCGGATGCCAATATGGAAGTGATGAAAGAGGAGCAGTATCGCAAGGTCGAAGCTATTTTGACGGAAGGTGTTCGTCTTGCAAAACAGAGTGGTATCACCTGCGATGAGCTGGAGGATATTGTTCGGATGGTCTATGAGGAGGAATAAGGATGGAATATATGATTGAAGTGGATGGACTGAATAAATCATATCCGGGGTTTCAGTTAAAGGATGTCAGTTTTAAAGTTCCCGGCGGCTGTATTATGGGACTGATCGGAGAAAATGGTGCGGGAAAGTCAACAACCCTTAAGGCGATTCTTGACCTTATTCGCATGGACAGTGGTTCCATACAGGTATTTGGCAAAGACAGCAGACGTGATGGCGTTTGGATACGTGAAAATGTCGGAACCGTTTTGGATGGAGCAGGTTTTCATGAATCCCTGACAGCCATGGAGATTCAGAAATTTATGCACCGGATTTATAAGAATTGGGACGAAGATTATTATATTCAACTGCTGAAGAAGTTTTCAATTCCAGAGGATAAGAAGATTAAAGATTTTTCAACAGGTATGAAGATGAAACTTCTGATCGCATCCGCCATTGCCCATCGGCCAAAACTTTTGATTTTGGATGAGGCAACCAGTGGTCTGGATCCGGTAGTGCGTGATGAAATTCTGGATATGCTGCTTGAATTTATTCAGGATGAGGAGCACAGTGTACTAATCTCATCTCATATTACCAGTGATCTGGAAAAAGTGGCAGATTATATTACATTTATTCATAAAGGTGAAGTTCTGCTGAGTGAAGAAAAGGATCGGATCATGGAAGAATACGGTATCCTTCACTGTGGGGAAGGTGATCTGTCAAAGATACCGGAGGACTGTATTGTCAGTGTTGACCGGAGCATCTATCGATGTGATGTTTTAGTGAATCATCGGGAAGAGCTGAAACAGGCTTATCCGGAATTCATTATTGATCGTATTCGTCTGGAAGACATACTTTTGTTCAAGGTAAAGGGGGAAAGATAGCATGTCTGGATTATTGTTCAAAGAATTTTATACATTGAAACGGTATATTGTATCTTATGGTGCAGTGTTAGTCATGTTTGTCTTTATCAGTGTCTATATGAAATCTGCAGCCTATCTTCAGGCGATGCTGGCCATGAGTCTTGGCATGCTGACATTTACAGGAATGACCTATGATAAAATGTACGGCTGGGATAAAATGGTGCTGACGATGCCGGTGAGCCGGGGAACGGTTGTGCGTTCCAAGTATATAACCAGTGTTCTTGTTGCCGGTGCATCTTTAGCGGTGAGTACCCTGATCGGCATCGTTATGATGCAGTTTGTACCGATGGAGGACGGACTTGCTGAAATGGGAGTCACAGCGATGGTTTTGTTTGGAGTTCTGATGTTTGCCTATGCCATTATTTTGCCGTTAATCTATAAATTTGGTGTTGAAAAGGCAAGGATCTTTATGGTTGCAGCGATTATGGTGCCGATCATCATCCTTGTTTCTGTGGCAAAATATATACCGGCACAGATTGTTCAGTATCTGGATGAACATTTTCTGTTCAGTAGTATCATCTTTATAGCCGCTGCTTTCATATGTTATGTGATCTCTTATTTCATAAGTGTTCGTATTTACAGTCAAAAAGAGTATTAAAAAGGAAACCCTTATCTTCAGGAAAAAATCCCGAAGGTAAGGGTTTTGTTTGTCTTATTCGTTATCTTCTTCGATCTGTTCATCCATATTCATGATCTGACGTTTTCTTGCCAGTTCATCATTTTCAAGATATTCATCATAAGTACACTGTTTGTCGATCAGACCGCCCGGAGTGATTTCCATGATACGGTTGGCAGTTGTCTGAACAAACTGGTGGTCCTGTGATGTAAAGAGGAGAACGCCCGGATATTTGATCATACCGTTGTTCAATGCTGTGATGGATTCCATATCCAAGTGGTTAGTTGGCTCATCGAGAATCATTGTATTCGCTCCGGACATCATCATTCGGGAGAGCATACAGCGGACACGTTCACCACCGGAAAGAACGTTGACACGTTTCAGACCGTCATCACCGGAGAAGAGCATACGGCCAAGGAAACCACGAACGTAAGTAACATCCTTTTCAGGGGAGTATGGCATCATCCAGTCAACAATCGTGTCATCGCTGGCGAATTCCTTTGTATTATCCTTAGGGAAATATGCCTGAGATGTTGTTACACCCCATTTGTAATGACCTTCATCCGGTTCCATTTCGCCGGCAAGGATCTTGAACAATGTGGTTGTTGCATTAACGTTTGGACCGACAAAAGCAACTTTGTCATCATGTCCAAGGGTAAAGGAAATGTTATCGAGCATTTTCACACCGTCGATGGTTTTGGAGATACCTTCCACCATAAGGACTTCATTACCGATTTCACGATTTGGTTTGAAGTCGATGTAAGGATATTTACGGCTGGATGGACGCATATCATCCAACTGGATTTTTTCAAGAGCACGCTTACGGGAAGTTGCCTGTTTGGATTTGGAAGCGTTGGCACTGAATCGCTGGATAAATTCCTGAAGTTCTTTAATCTTTTCTTCCTTCTTTTTGTTGGCCTCTTTCATCTGTTTGATCATTAACTGGCTGGATTCGTACCAGAAGTCATAGTTTCCGGCATAAAGCTGGATTTTGCCGTAGTCAATATCCGCAATATGTGTACAGACTTTATTTAAGAAATAACGGTCATGGGAAACAACGATGACCGTATTTTCAAAGTTAATGAGGAATTCTTCAAGCCATGCGATCGCATCCAGATCCAGGTGGTTGGTCGGCTCATCGAGAAGAAGAACGTCCGGATTACCAAAAAGCGCTTTGGCAAGGAGAACTTTGACCTTCTGGCCACCGTCCAGATCTTTCATCATGGAATAGTGTAAATCGGTTTCGATACCAAGACCATTTAAGAGGATGGCAGCGTCACTTTCAGCTTCCCAGCCATTTAATTCGGCGAATTCGCCTTCCAGTTCGCTGGCACGTATACCATCTTCCTCTGTGAAATCTTCTTTCATATAGATGGCATCTTTTTCTTTCATGATCTCATAAAGACGGGCATTACCCATGATAACGGTATCAAGTACCTGACAATCATCGTATTTATAATGGTCCTGTTCAAGGACGGAGAGACGTTCACCCTGATTCATAGTGATGTCACCCTTACTTGGCTCCAGTTTGCCGGAGAGGATTTTTAAGAAGGTGGATTTACCGGCACCGTTGGCACCGATCAGACCATAACAGTTACCTTCTGTGAATTTAATATTTACATCTTCAAATAATGCTTTCTTACCTAAACGCAAAGTCACGTTGTTTGCACTAATCATTTAATCAATACCTTTCTGTTTTTGTTCTCGTTCATAGACACACATCTTTTATTGTATCGAAAACCGGCGAATTTGCAAGGACTTTCCGCGTAAAATATCCTTATAAATGTACTTTTTTCAGGGAAAACTAGAATTTAAACCCCATCGTTGGACGGCAATCGGGGGATTGGGATGTTTTTATTGACGGATGCGGCGGAATCTTTTATGATAATTGAATCAGAATATTTTTCGGAGGGGAAACTGTGTTAGAAAGAATTTTTAAACTTAAAGAAAATCATACGACGGTCCGAACAGAGATATTGGCCGGCATCACTACCTTTATGACGATGGCTTATATTCTTACTGTGAATCCTGGAATCCTTGCAGCAGCAGGGATGGATCAGGGGGCCGTATTTACGGCAACAGCCATTGCCTCTGCCATTGGATGTATTTGCGTGGCTTTTATGGCAAACTATCCCTTTGCACTGGCACCTGGGATGGGGCTTAATGCCTATTTCGCCTATACAGTTGTTTTGAATATGGGTTACTCCTGGCAGACGGCCTTGACAGCAGTGTTTGTGGAGGGCATTATTTTTATCCTTATGTCGGCGGTAAATATCCGGGAAGCGATTTTTAATGCGATCCCATTGAATCTGAAATCGGCGGTCAGCGTCGGTATCGGTTTGTTTATTGCCTTTATCGGCCTTCAGAATGCCAATATCGTTGTGGGCGGTGCAACTCTGATCGAACTGTTCTCTGTGGAGGGCTATAATCAGGCCAACGGCGTTTCGGCAGCTTTCAATAATGTGGGCATTACGGTTTTGCTTGCAGTGATCGGTGTCATTATTACAGCGATTCTTGTCATTAAAGATATTAAGGGCAATATTTTGTGGGGGATTTTGATCACCTGGATCCTGGGAATGATCTGCCAGGTGTCAGGTATCTATGTACCGAATATGGAGCTGGGATTTTACAGCCTTTTTCCGGATTTCAGCAATGGTCTGTCCATTCCAAGCCTCGCACCTGTTTTCTTTAAGTTTGACTTTTCAAATATTTTATCCTTAAATTTTGTCGTGGTCGTTTTTTCATTTCTGTTTGTGGATGTCTTTGATACACTGGGAACATTGATCGGTGTATCGGCAAAAGCAGGAATGTTGGATGAAAATGGCCGTCTGCCAAGAATCAAAGGCGCTTTGATGGCGGATGCGGTTGCAACGACTGCGGGGGCAGTGTTGGGAACAACGACCGTATCGACTTATGTTGAAAGTGCAACGGGCGTGAGTGAAGGCGGACGTACAGGCTTGACATCATTGACAACAGCCGTTCTTTTTATTTTGTCCCTTTTCCTGTCGCCGATCTTTTTGGCAATCCCATCCTTTGCGACAGCACCAGCATTGATCATTGTCGGCTTTTATATGCTGACTAATGTCGTAAATATTGATTTTAATGATTACAGTGAGGCTATTCCATGCTTTATCTGTATTGCAGCGATGCCATTTTTTTACAGTATTTCCGAAGGCATTGCGATGGGAATCATTTCTTACACAGTCATTAATCTGTGTACAGGTAAGGTGAAAGAAAAGAAGATCAGTCCGCTGATGTATGTGCTGACTTTGTTATTTCTTTTAAAATATATACTATTATAAATAGAAAGAAGAGAAATCGATGAACATTTTAAATATTGAACATATTCATAAGATTTTTGGAGATAAAGTGATTTTTGATGATGTTTCCTGCGGTATCCAGGAGGATGATAAGATCGGTATCATCGGAATCAACGGTACCGGCAAATCCACATTGCTGAAGGTGATCGCAGGTGTGGAGGAACCGGACGCAGGCCAGATCGTCCGACAGAATGGCCTGAAGATTGCTTATATGCCCCAGAATCCGGAATTCCCGGAGGGGGCCACAGTGACAGGCTATGCACTGGATGGCAATCCGGATACAGACTGGCTTGTCCAGAGCAATCTGACAAAACTTGGTATCACCGATTATGATGCGAAGCTTGAACATTTATCCGGCGGTCAGCGGCGAAGAGTTGCCATGGCTAAGGTTCTGGCCGGCGACTTTGATGTGCTTTTGATGGACGAGCCGACCAACCATCTGGATGAAGCGATGATCAACTGGCTGGAGGAATACCTCAGAAACTATAAAGGTGTTCTGATTATGGTGACCCATGACCGTTATTTCCTTGATAAGGTTTCCAACCGGATTTTTGAGATCAGCCATGGAAAGCTTTACAGCTATTCGGCAAACTATTCAAAGTTCCTTGAGTTAAAAGCGGAAAGGGAAGAGATGGAGCTGGCATCGGAGCGAAAACGCCAGAGCATCCTGCGGATTGAACTGGAGTGGGCAAAACGGGGCTGCCGGGCACGAACGACCAAGCAGAGAGCGAGACTTGAGCGGTTGGAGGCATTGAAAAACGGAAAGGCACCGGTTTCGGACAGTAGGGTGGAGATGGATTCTGTCGAAACCCGTATGGGTAAAAAAACCATCGAATTCCACAATGTGAGCAAAGCCTATGGCGACCATGTATTGATCAAAGATTTTGAGTATATTGTTTTACGTAATCAGCGGCTTGGCATTGTTGGACCAAATGGCTGTGGTAAGTCCACACTGATCAAGATGGCAGCCGGTCTGGTGGAACCGGATTCGGGGCATATTGAGATTGGGGAAACCATTAAGATCGGCTATCTGGCACAGGAGGAAACCGAGATGCCGGAGAATGAAAGAGTCATTGATTATATTAAAGATATTGGTGAGTATGTTCAGACGAAGGATGGCAGGATTACAGCCTCGCAGATGCTAGAGCGTTTTCTGTTCACACCGGATATGCAGTATACGCCGATTTCAAAATTGTCCGGCGGTGAAAAACGCAGACTGTATCTCTTATCGGTATTAATGCTCGGAGCGAATGTTTTGATCTTGGACGAACCTTCCAACAATGTGGATATTCCAACCCTGACAATTTTAGAGGATTATCTGAATTCATTTTCAGGTATTGTCATTACCATATCCCATGACCGATATTTTCTGGACAATGTGGTGGACCGCATACTGGAATTTGACGGCAGCGGACATTTGCAGCAGTATGAGGGCGGCTACACAGATTATATTGAGGCGAAAGAGCGTCGTTTTGGCGGTGTTTCTGAAAATAATCTTTCAAAGAAGGCTGCTGTCAATGATGGTGCAAAAAAATCAGCCAATAAAGACTGGAAACAGAATCGTCCGTCAAAACTGAAATTTACATACAAAGAGCAGAAAGAATTTGAAACGATTGACGATGATATTGCCGCATTGGAAGAAAAGATCCAAAAGCTGGATAATGATATGATGACCCATGCGACCAATTCGGTGAAACTTGGCGAATTGATGCAGGAAAAGGAGCAGGCGGAATCGGCTCTGGAAGAAAAGATGGATCGATGGGTGTATCTTAATGATCTTGCTGAGAAAATTGAAGCACAAAAAAATGGATGATGAAACAAGAGCCTCTATGGCTGCTTATGAGCAGCTGTGGAGGCCCTTTTGATCAATGGAATCGATGTTCGGAATAGTCATCTTTTGGCGGAAAATCGCCGATATAAGGAACGTCATGACGGTCATCAACGATCATGGTGTCCGGTGTATCGTCATAGTCATAATAATCATCGGTCATATGATTCACTTTTGGAAACCAGTGGTGGACTTTTTTATTTCCATCATAATGTGCCATATAAAAAACTCCTTTGCTCGAAACTTTTGATTTTAGTTTGGAGCAAAGGAGAAAAATTTATTCAGGATATACGAGGCGTTCAGTGCCAATATTTTCAAGCACTTCTTTTAAAAATTTATCTGCCAGATAGTTGGCCATCGGAAGATTCATATCCCGGAAGTTACCGCAGTCTTTTGCACAGGCACCCGGCACTTCGTCTTTGAAGTCTCGGATAAATTCAAACATATCCTTCATGAGCGGGACGATGTCTTTGGATTCATAATCGCCGTTTAAAAGTAAATAAAAACCGGTGCGGCAGCCCATTGGTCCGAAATAGATGGTTTTTGGACCATATTCCGGATGGTTTCTCAAATAGGTAGCGGCCAGATGTTCGATCGTATACATTTCCGCTGTGTTCATAACCGGTTCAAAGTTCGGGCGGGTCATACGGATATCAAAGGTGGTGATCGTTTCAGCACCAACCGGATCTTTTCGGGATACATAGACGCCAGGAAGTAATTTTAAATGATCAATTGTAAAACTTGTTATTTTTTCCATGGGGATTCTCCTTTTAAATTCAGATATTCTACACAGTATTATATAAGAGAATGAAAGAAAACGCAATTACTGTTGAATTTTAGGGGGTTCGAGTGTAAAATGGTACGTAATGAGAAGGTAAAGAAAGGGATTGCAATAATGAAAAAACATACGGTGCGTTTTTACGTAACAATTACCGTTGTGAAAGTGGCAACGAAAATCTTAAAAATGCTCGGCAGAAATGCGACGCATATGCCGGGATGGCTGGCGAATAAAATGTGTCCGGACTTTTTGGGACATCTCGAAAAACCGGAAACACTTGTGTACATTACGGGAACGAATGGAAAAACAACAGTGTCCAATCTGACAGCGGAAGTTTTAAAAGACAATGGCTATGAATTTATTCATAATGGTTCCGGAAGTAATGTCAGTGAAGGTGTCATTTCCGCTTTATTGGAAAAAAGCACATTTTTTGGAAAGTCAAAGTGTAAACTTGGGGTACTGGAAGTGGATGAGAGATATGCACCGCTTATCTACCCATATATGGAACCGGACTATGTTCTGTGTACCAATTTATTCAGAGATTCCTATAAACGAAATGCCCATTCCGAATTTATTTCGGGTATTTTAAACCGATATATTCCATCACATACTAAGATGATCTTAAATGGGGAGGACCTCATCAGTAATCATCTGGCATGGGGCAATGACAGATGTTATTTTGGTATTAATTGTCCGGATGGACACAGCACACCGAATAATATTATTAAGGATATTATTGCCTGCCCGAAATGCGGTGCCTTATTAAAATATGATTATATCCGTTATAATCATATTGGACGTGCCTATTGTCCGAATTGTGATTTTGGCTCACCGGAGATGGACTATACAGTGGAAAAGATCGATTATGAAAATCACCGGTGTGACATTCAGACACCGGCCGGCATTTATGATTTTAAACTGCTCGGAAATAATGTGACGGATATTTATAATGAAATTGCAGCCGTTACACTGTTATCCCAGTTGGGAGTGGACATGGCAAAAATCCAGAAATCTTTTGAAAAGATTAAGGTGACAGCAAGCAGATATCATTCAGAAATCGTTGGAGGAAAAGAACTGACCCGCAATCTGGCAAAGGGTCAGAATCCGATTGCCTGTTCCCGTGTTTGTGACTTTATCCGTCATGAGGAGGGCACAAAAACGGTTGTATGCATGATCGATGATTATTATGATGCAAAAGAGACAAGTGAAAATATTGCATGGATCTTTGATGTGGATTTTGAGTTTTTAAACCATGATTCTGTGAAACGGATCGTTCTCACAGGGGTGCGTCATCAGGATTATCATTTGAGATTATTAATGGCAGGCATTCCAGAAGAAAAGATTGTCTGCTGTGAAAAGGAAGTGGATGCAGCCCAGTATGTGGATGTGTCGCTTTCTGATAAATTCTATTTATTGTATGATATTTATACAATGGGCTATGCGGATCAGGTTTATAATGATCTGAAGAAAAAATTGGAAAAAGGAGGAAATGAATAATGAAAATAGAAGTTCTTTTTCCAGAATACTGTAACCTCTTTGCAGACTCTTCCAATATGAAATATTTGCAACAGTGTTTGCCGGAGGCGGAATTTATTTATACAGATTATATGTCTGAGCCGGTATTTGTTACGGAAACGGTCAATTTAATCTATATGGGGGCCATGACGGAGCATATGCAGTCCATGGTCATAAAAAAACTGATGCCTTATAAAGAACGAATCGTTGAGCTGATCAAACAGGATGTACCATTTTTGATCACCAGCAATGCGCTGGAGATATTTGGACGCTGGATTGAAAATGAAGATGGAACAAAGGAAAAAGCTCTGGGCATTTTTGACTTTTATGCAAAGAGAGATATGATGCACCGGTTTAACGGTCTTGTACGGGGACATTTTGGCGATATGCCGATCATCGGTTTTAAGACCCAGTTTTCCATGGCTTACAGTCAGGAGTTTAAATATCCATTTATCCAGATTGACCGGGGGACAGGTATGAATCCGAAGGTGAATGTTGAAGGTATTCATTTGAACCATTTTTATGGAACCTATCTGGTGGGACCATTTCTCGTCCTGAATCCGTTGTTTACAAAGTATCTGATGAAGGTTATGGGAGTAGAACAACCGGTACTGGCTCATGAGGCTGTGATCATGGATGCCTATGAGAGACGGATGAAGGAATTTATGGATCCGAAGGTTGAATTTTAGCTGAAAGATAAATAGATTGGAGTTGGAGACGATGAAAAAAGGTTTATTTGGCTCACTGTTTTCAAAAGGTTCGAATAAAAAAGAGGCGTCGAATGCTGAAAAAATCACCCATCTGGAAAACCATGAACAGGAAGAAGGAAGATGGAAGATTTTAATCCGTTATGGAAAGGAAAAAAGCCCGGAGGTATCCGAAACTGTCTTTTCTGAAGTGTGTTCACGTACAGACCGCTGTGCGATCGTGCTTATGGATTATAATCAGAAGGAGCAGATCCATGCGTCGGAAAATATGTCCTGGCTTTATGATACCGATTATGAGCAGTTGAATCAGGAGCATATTAAGCAGATTATAGCCGTTGGAAAACGATGCTATGATTATAAGGTTCGATGCCTTTTGGCAGGTATTCCGGAAGAACGTATAACAACGGCCTTATTGGCGGATGATGCAGGGAATCTTGCGAAGCTTGATGAATTGGATACGATCTGCTTTCTTGTATCACCGAGCAATCGGATCGCTGTTGAAAATATAAAAACAAAAATGATGAATTGCATGAAAAGGGAGGGAATAAAATGAAAATAGAAATTTTATTTCCTGAGCAGGGATACCTTTATGGAGATATGGGAAATGTAAAATATTTGAAAGCCTGCCTGCCGGATGCCGAATTTATAGAAACAACGCTGGAGGATGTACCTGCTTTTGCAGAGGGCGATGTGGATTTGGTCTATATGGGCTACCTGTCCGAAGATATGCAGCGTAAGGTGATTGAAAAGTTAAGACCTTACAAAGAGCGTATCCAGGAAATGATCCAATCCAAGGTATGTATCTTATTTACCGGTAATGCCATGGAAGTGCTGTTCAAGGAAATTGTTAAAGGAGACGATGTAACGGAAGGTCTGGACATTTTTGATTTTACGGCGATCATCGATCCAAAGCGTCGGTATGTTGGAAACTATTATGGCCAGTTTAATGAACGAAAGATCGTCGGATGTAAGATTCAGGAGGCGGTTACTTATGGAGCCAACCAGGACTGTTGTTTTGGAAAAGGAATCCGGGGAATGGGAATTAACCGGTCAACGATTTATGAGGGCATACGAAAAAACAATTTCATCGGAACGTATTTGATCGGTCCGCTTTTGATCATGAATCCTTATTTCACGCATTTTTTATTTGCACGTATGGGCATTGCAAAGCCAAGGCTTGCCTTTAGCGGGGCTTTAAAAGAGGCTTACGGTCAGCGTGTGGAAGAATTTGAAAACAAAAGTACCGTTATGGAAATAGTATAACAGGAGAAAATATATGGGAAAATATAGAGCTTATATCGGATCCTATACTCGTGGAGAGAGTAAGGGAATATATATGTATGATTTCAGTTCAGAGGATCAGACATTTAAAGAACAGGGGGCTGTGGAGATCACAAATCCTTCCTTTCTGACCTTATCGGCCGATGGAAGATATCTCTATTCCAACTGTGATGAGGGTGTGGCAGCTTTCCGCATCCTTCCAAATGGCGATCTGGAATATCTGAACCGCCATTCGGTTCAGGGACTGCGTCCATGCTATCTGCAGGTCGATTCAAAAAATGAATATCTGGTAAGTTCCGGATATTATGATGGCAAGCTGACAGTATCCAGGATCAATCCGGATGGAACTGTGGGCGAAGTGACGGATGAAGTGTTTATGAAAACATTGGGCAGTGTTATTTCAAGAAATAATCGCTGTCATGTCAATTGTGCGAGATTTACACCGGATGAAAAATATATTCTGGCAGTGGATCTTGGTTCCGATCAGATTAAAGTTTATGGCTTTGACAGGGAAAATGGCAAGCTCGATCTCAAGGACATTATCCGATGTGAAATTGATTCCGGACCAAAGCATATTATTTTTTCAAATGACAAGCAGTACATTTATCTGACTCATGAGAATGCCAACATGGTGACAGAATATAAGTATTCGCTGGATGAAAAGGGGCCGGTTTTTGAAAAAATCGATCAGAAGTCCACATTGCCGCCGAAGTTTTCGGAGGACAACTGTGCGGTAACATTGAAGATTTCCGATGATGACCAATACCTGTTTGTCACCAATTCAGGGGATAATAGTGTGGCCATTTATAAAATTGATGAGGCAAAAAAAATGCACAATCTGTGTGTCCTTCCGGTCAGCGGCATTTATCCGAGAGATATGTATTTATTCCCGGATCAGAAGCATTTTGCGTCAGTGAATCAGGAATCGGATTCGGTAACATTTTTTAATGTGGATTATGAAAAGGGATGTATATTCAGAAAGGGCAAACCATTGAAGGTTCCATGTCCGACATGCATTGCCGTAAAAGAAATAAAGTAAGAAAAAGCTGGAGATTTTGGGTCGTGAGGTGATCCAAAAATCTCCAGCTTTTATATTATCCTTTATAGAATTTTACAATGTGATCCATCCGGGATGTCATGTTGGCGAGAAGGGCATCCATAACGGTAATGGCTGCCATGGATTCGACAACGACAACAGCGCGGGGAACAATGACCGGGTCATGACGGCCTTTGATCTGGATATCAATATTTTCACCATCTTTATTGACCGTCTGCTGTGTCTGGAAAATGGATGGCGTTGGTTTGATCGCTGCCCGCAAATAGATCGGAGAGCCATCACTGATACCGCCTAAAATGCCGCCGGCATGATTGGTTTTTTTTGTGACCTTGTTATCTTTGATATAAAAAGCATCATTGTTTTCAGAGCCGAAGGCAGAAGTGACCTGGAAACCATCACCAATCTCAACACCCTTGACTGAGCCGATCGACATGATGGCTTTGGCTAAATTGGCATCCAGTTTTTCAAAAACCGGATCGCCGATGCCGGAAGGAAGTCCTGTAATCTCACAATCGATCGTGCCTCCGACAGAGTCTTTATTTGCCATCATTTCCTGAAGAAGCTGCTCTGCCTGAAGGGCGGCCTCCTTATCCGGCATATTTAATGGATTATTGAAAATATCGGAAAAGTCTTTACGGTTTTCGTCAATGGCAACAGAGCCGATGCTGCTTGTGTAGGCGTGAAGACGGATACCGAGTGTATTTAAAAACTTTGAAGCAATGGCTCCGGCAGCCACACGACCGATCGTTTCACGTCCGGAGGAACGTCCGCCGCCGCGATAGTCCCTGAATCCATATTTTTCATCAAAGGTATAGTCGGCATGTCCCGGACGGTAGTAGCTGGCAATCTCCGAGTAATCGGCAGAACGGGCTGTTTTATTCCAGACCATCATGGAGATCGGTGTTCCGGTTGTTCGTCCTTCAAAAACTCCGGAGAGGATTTCCACCTGATCGTCTTCATTTCTTGGGGTTGCATAAGGGGACTGGCCCGGTTTGCGTCGATTTAAAAAAATCTGAATATCTTCTTCTGAGAGGGGAAGACCGGCAGGACATCCGTCAACTACGACACCAACGGCCTTTCCATGAGATTCTCCCCAGGTTGTTATTTTAAATATATTACCAATGCTGGAACCAAACATAGCTGTAATCACCTCAAATAATATTTGTGTATCATTATAACGAATTTGATTGTTTGATGCAAGAAAAAGGGAAAAACTGTAAAAAGATTTCGAAGTTTTGTAAAAAACAGCGAAAATATATGTGCGTTTGTGAAAGACACTTGTCTAAATTAACAAGTCAATTCGTTAAAGGATAAGGGGGAAATATATGGATTGTGCAAAATAATCGATATAAATAATGGTGCGTTTATTGCAAAATGCATAACCTTTTTTCAGTGTGATCTACAGGGCGGGTTTTGACAAACCGGAAAAAATGTGGTAAAACATAACCATCAGTTTAATGAGTTAAATTGATAAATAACTTGCGAAGACGGACTTGAATTTGACTTGCGAAGCGGACTGACTTAGACGGACTTGAATTTGAATGGGTATTAGAGCTGTGTATTGAAATTTTTCAGTATACAGCTCTTTTACTATGAAAAAATAAAATTTGGCTGTTGCTAAAACATAAGGTTAAAGGTATACTAATACTGTTAGCCTAAAATAAGTAAATTCGACAGATAAGGGGGACCTTATGTATAAATTATTAACAACAGATGGAAGAGCGAAACGGGCTGAGTTTGAAACGGTTCATGGAACCATTCAGACACCGGTTTTCATGAACGTAGGTACAGCGGCGGCCATCAAAGGAGCGGTTGCAACGACAGATCTTCAGGAGATCAAGACTCAGGTGGAATTGTCGAATACCTATCATCTTCATTTGAGACCGGGCGATCAGGTAGTCAAAAAGCTTGGCGGTCTTCACAAATTTATGAACTGGGATAAACCGATCCTGACAGATTCGGGGGGATTCCAGGTATTTTCATTGACGAATCTCAGAAAGATTAAAGAAGAGGGCGTTTATTTCAACTCTCATATTGACGGACATAAGATTTTTATGGGACCGGAAGAAAGTATGCAGATACAGTCCAATCTGGCATCAACTATTGCTATGGCTTTTGATGAATGTCCATCCAGCCGCGCAACAAGAGAATATATCCAGAAATCTGTAGATCGAACCACCCGTTGGCTGCGCAGATGTAAAGATGAGATGGCACGTCTGAACAGTCTTCCGGATACGATCAATAAACATCAGATGCTTTTCGGAATCAATCAGGGCGGTATCTATGCGGATATCCGTATTGAGCATGCAAAGACTATTTCCGAACTGGATCTGGACGGTTATGCGATTGGCGGTTTGGCAGTCGGTGAGTCCCATGAAGAGATGTACCACATTATTGAAGAAACGGTGCCATATCTTCCGCAGAATAAGCCAACTTATTTGATGGGTGTAGGTACACCTGCCAATATTCTGGAAGCAGTTGACAGAGGTGTTGATTTCTTTGACTGTGTTTACCCGTCAAGAAATGGTCGTCATGGTCATGTGTATACGAACCATGGCAAGCTGAATCTTTTTAATGCTAAATATGAATTGGACGATCGTCCGATTGAAGAAGGTTGTGGATGTCCGGCTTGTAAAAATTACAGTCGTGCATATATACGACATCTCTTAAAGGCCAAAGAAATGCTGGGAATGCGTCTTTGCGTCTTGCACAATTTGTATTTTTATAATACAATGATGGAAGAGATTCGAGCAGCGATCGAAGAACATCGATATGCTGAATATAAAAGATCAAAGCTTGCGGGCTTTGAGATGAAAGAATAATGATTTAGGAGGAGAACATTCATGGGTGATCAGTACTGGTTATGGGTCGTTGGTTTATTAGTAATCTACGGTGTAGTATTATATTTCTTATCCATTCGTCCACAGAAAAAGAAAGAAAAACAGATGCAGGCTATGCTGGATACAATCGAAGTTGGCGATAGCGTAGAGACAACAGCAGGTTTCTTTGGTGTTGTTATCGATGTTAGCGGTGACATTCTGATCGTTGAATTTGGCGGTGACAGACATTGTCGTATTCCTATGAGAAAACAGGCAGTTGTCAGCGTAGAAAAGGCAAATGCAGTTGAAGATTAATTGAATGAAAAACTCCATGCGGTGCAAAGGTGCTGCATGGAGTTTTTTTGCTACTTTATATGGGCACACAAGTTCTCAAGGACATCATATGGAATGACCAGTCTGCCCATACCTTTCCCAATCTGGATATGGGGCTTGACATTGCCATGAAAGTCAGAACCGCCGGAATGGAGAAGGCCGTACTGGTCTGCCAGACGTTTCATATCCCGGTGATCCGCCTCAGAAAAGGTGCTGTAATAGGTTTCCATACCTTGCAGTCCATAGGATTTTAAGGTTTCAATACATTCAATCAATTCGTCGCGGGTAAATTTATACGTGAGAGGATGGGCGAGAATGGCTATGCCGTCGTTATCACGTATCGTTTCAATGGCATCTTTGGGTGTTACGCCGGTTTTCGGAACAAAAAAGGGCATGCCCGGTGAGAGATATTTGTCGAAGGCCTCCTTGACGGAATCCACAAATCCGATGCGGATCAAGTACCGGGCAATGTTGGCACGTGTTATGACCGTATCCCCTTCCAGATCACGCAGCTTTTTCATGGTGATATCCACACCGGAAGCCTGCATTTTTTCAATCATTTGATTGTTCCGGTTTTCACGAATGTTTCTGAATGCATCAAGTCGTTCTTTTAAAACGGGATCTTCCACATTTAAAAACAGTCCGACAATGTGAACCTCAAGGCCTTTGTAAAAAGCAGATAGTTCTATTCCTGGGATACATTCGATATGAAGTTTTTCGGCAGCAGCCATGGCCTCTGGAACACCTTGAATGGTGTCGTGGTCGGTCAGGGCGACGGCTTTAAGTCCCGCACTTGCGGCGGCCTGTATGACCTCTGATGGCGAGAGACTTCCATCGGAGGCGGTTGAGTGGGTGTGTAAATCGATGCGTTCCATAAACATTCCTTCTTTCTGAGAACAGTATATCATTTTTTGGAGGAAAATAACATATAGTTTAAAAAGACAGGGGGAAGGTGTTTGGGTGAGATCGTATGTTATTTCCATGATAAAAGCATTGATACTCAGTTATATTATCTCTGCAGCGGCGCTTCTTGTTCTGGCATTGCTGCTCTATCGGCTGGACATTGCGGATGAACCGATCCGGGCCGGAATTATAGGCACGTATACGATAGCCTGTCTGATCGGCGGGTTTTATGTGGGAAGAAAGGTGAAAAAAAGAGAATTTCTCTGGGGATTATTTGTGGGGATGATTTATTACAGTATCCATGTCTGTGCGGTGGTTGCCATGGAAGGCGTCCAGCCGGAGCGTATTATACCAGGGACAGCATTGGCATTGGTATGCATGGGAAGCGGTATGCTGGGCGGTATGTTAAGCTGACTTTTATAAAAACAAAAAATAATCTTTAAAATCTGAAACAGGTATGATATAATAATTCAAGTTATATTAAGACAAAGGAGGATTTCAAATGAAACATATTAAATCTTTAAACACACGTTCATTAAAGAATTCCATGGTTAAAGGTGGATGCGGCGAATGTCAGACATCTTGCCAGTCAGCTTGCAAAACTTCCTGTACAGTAGGAAATCAGAGCTGTGAAAATAACAAATAATTTTTTAAGCAGCGGTTTAGCAAGCTAAGTCGCTGCTTATTGATTTTCACAAAGGCATGACGGTATGCCAAAGAATACATATAAGGAGCAACAAACGTGATTCATCAGTATAAGAATAATGGATATAATATCGTCCTCGACGTCAACAGCGGTTCTGTTCACGTGGTGGATGATTTAGTGTATGATATTATCGCTTTGTATGAAGGCAGCTCTCTTGAAGAGATTTCAGCAAAGCTTTCAGATAAATATTCCCAGGCAGACATTGCAGAGGCTTACTCAGAGGTTGAGGAGCTGGTGAAGGCAGAATGTCTGTTTACAGAAGACATTTATAAAGATTATATTTTTGATTTTAAGAAAAGACCAACCGTTGTTAAGGCTTTGTGCTTACATATTGCCCATGACTGCAATCTGGCCTGCCAGTATTGTTTTGCAGAAGAAGGGGAATATCATGGCCGCCGGGCGTTGATGAGCTTTGAAGTTGGTAAGAAGGCATTGGATTTCCTCATTGCCAATTCCGGCTCCAGAAGAAATCTTGAAGTGGACTTTTTCGGCGGTGAACCACTGATGAACTTTGATGTGGTGAAACAGCTGGTTGCTTATGGTCGGGAACAGGAGAAGATTCACGATAAGAAATTCCGTTTTACACTTACAACGAACGGTGTTCTTCTGAATGACGATGTCATGGAATTTGCCAACAAAGAGATGGCCAATGTTGTTTTAAGCTGTGATGGACGAAAAGAAGTTAATGACCGGATGCGTCCATTCCGAGGCGGACAGGGCAGCTATGACCGTATTATGCCGAAGTTTAAAAAACTGGCAGAGAGCAGAAACCAGACCAATTATTATATTCGCGGAACGTTTACTCATTACAATACAGACTTTGCGGCAGATGTTCTCAGTCTTGCAGATGAAGGATTTAAACAGATTTCTGTGGAACCGGTTGTGGCTCCGGATACAGAAGATTATGCGATTCGTGAATCCGATCTTCCAAAGATCATGGAAGAATATGACCTTCTCGCAAAAGAAATGCTGAAACGTGAAAAAGAAGGCAAAGGATTTAACTTCTTCCATTTCATGATCGATCTGTCGGGAGGTCCATGCGTGGCGAAACGTCTTTCCGGCTGTGGTTCAGGCACAGAGTATCTTGCGGTAACACCATGGGGTGATTTTTACCCATGCCACCAGTTTGTAGGACAGGAAGAATTCCTTATGGGAAATGTGGATGACGGTATTGTACGTAAAGACATTCAGGATGAGTTTAAGTGTTGCAATGTCTATGCCCGCGAGAAATGTAATGAATGTTTTGCAAAATTCTACTGCAGCGGCGGATGTGCAGCCAATTCCTATAACTTTACAGGAAAGATTACAGATACCTATGATATCGGCTGCGAGATGATGAGAAAACGTGTGGAATGTGCCATCATGTTAAAAGCGGCAGCAGCAGAGGAAGCCTAAAAGAGGAATAAAATATTAAATGATATCAATGACAAAAACTCTGCAGGAGATTTTATTCCTGTGGAGTTTTTGCTTTTTGAACGATATGGAGGCACTATGGAAAAATGGATGATAGCCGCACGAAAGGCGGATTTTAACCGGATTGGGCAGACATTTTCTGTCAGTCCTGTGACGGCCCGGATCATGGTCAATCGGGGCTTGAAAACAGATGATGAATTCCGGCAGTATTTATATGGTGATCTGAATGGGTTACATGATCCGCGGAAAATGAAAGATATGGATAAGGGACTGGCGTGTATCTGTCAGTCGATCAAAGAAGAAAGGCTCATCTGTATTGCCAGTGACTTTGATGTGGATGGTGTGTTTGCCGGTTATATTTTATGGCGGGGCATTCGTCAGTGCGGCGGCAAGGTTTACGTGGAAGCACCGGATCGTGTGCATGAAGGCTACGGGGTCAATGAGCGGATCATTCGGCAGGCCCATGACAGGGGGGCCGGATGTCTGTTGACCTGTGATAATGGTATTGCCGCATTGGATGCGGTGGCTCTGGCAAAGGAACTGGGCATGCAGGTCGTTGTGACGGATCATCATGAAGTGATTTATCGGACAGTGACAGATGAGAAAGGACAGGAGAAACGTATCTATGAGCTCCCGAAAGCCGATGCAGTCATTGATCCTAAGCAGGAAGACTGTGGCTATCCATTTAAAGGTCTGTGCGGTGCAGGGGTTGCCTATAAACTGGTGGAAATGCTGTATGACGCTTTTCATATTCCAAAGACGTATTTATATGACCTGCTGCCATTTGCTGCCATAGCAACGGTGGCGGATGTGATGGATCTTGTGGATGAGAACCGGATCCTTGTCAAATATGGTCTTCGGGCACTTTCAAAAACAGATCATTTGGGTATGCAGGCCATTATCCGTCATAGTGGTTTGAATAAGAGTTATATTTCAGCCTATCATATTGGTTTTGTGATCGGCCCATGTTTTAATGCTGCAGGTCGTTTGGATACGGCAGATATGGCAATCCGACTGCTCCAGACGGAGGATCCTATGGAGGCCGAACGGCTGGCATCGGATCTGGTGGAGCTGAATCAGAGCCGTAAGGAAATGACGGTTACCGGTTTTGAACGGGCTGTTTGTATGATTGAAAAAGAAAATTTAAACAGGGATGCCATTATGATACTTTGTCTCGAGGGATGCCATGAGAGTCTGGTTGGCATTATTGCCGGACGTTTGAAAGAAAAATATCATCGTCCGGTGATCGTTGGGGTAGAAACGGAGCAGGGGATCAAAGCCTCCGGGCGTTCCATTGAAGCATATAATATGTATGAAGGTTTGAATGAATGTAGAGATTTATTTGAACGGTTTGGCGGTCATGCCATGGCTGCGGGAATGACCTTTAAAAAAGAGAATCTTCCGATTCTTAGACAGCGTCTGAATGAAAACTGCGGATTGACAGAACAGGATCTTGTTCCTGTCATTCATATTGATGTTCCGATGCCGCTGGATTATATCAGTGAATCATTTGTTCAGGAGCTGGAATTATTGGAGCCTTTTGGAAAAGGAAATCCCAAACCGATTTTTGCAGAACGGCATTTTCAGATTTTAAGAGCATCGATTATTGGAAAGAATCAGAATGTACTGAAAATGCGGGTACGCAATGACAGCGGTATTTCGATGGAGGCTTTGTATTTTGGCGATATTCAGGCATTTGACCGCTATGTGGAAAAAATCTATGGTGCAGATGAAAAAAATCGGATGTATGCGGGACTTCCAAATGGGGTAGATCTGGCATTTACCTACTATCCATCGGTCAATGAGTATATGGGCCGCCGGTCTCTACAGATCACTGTGCAGAATTTCCAGAGAATTCAGCGTTAAATATTGTCATTTAATGTTGAATTGTGTTACAATGAGGGGAAATTGATATTTTTCAGAAGAGAGGGATTGAAGGATGAAAAAGTTAGAGGATTATATGGTTAACATACCGGATTTTCCGAAACCGGGAATTATTTTTCGAGATGTTACAGGCGTTTTGCAGGATGCCGATGGTCTGCAGTTATCCATTGACGCCCTGATGAAAGAATTGGAAGGACTTGAGTTTGATGTCATTGCCGGAGCGGAATCCCGAGGGTTTATTTTTGGTATGCCTCTGGCTTACAACCTTCATAAAGCGTTTGTTCCTGTCCGCAAAAAGGGAAAATTGCCAAGAGAAACTGTTTCAGCAACCTATGAATTGGAGTACGGTACGGATGTGCTTGAGATGCACAAAGATTCGATCCAGCCGGGACAGAAGGTTGTTTTGATTGATGATCTGCTGGCAACCGGCGGTACGGCAGGAGCGATGGCCGAGCTGGTCGAAAGTCTTGGCGGCGAAGTGGCCAAAGTACTCTTTCTCGTTGAACTGGTCGATTTAAAAGGAAGAGAGAAGCTTAAAGATTATGAAGTGGCTTCGATACTAAAATATGAAGGAAAGTAGGGAATTGTATGGAAAAAGTCATTGATGTGGACATCATTGAAGATGATCGGGATAAATCGAATAAAAAAGACTTTGTACCCCCGGAAGTTCTCTATGGTGAGCTGATTGAGAAAGTTAAAAAATATCATCCTTCAGCAGATGTTACACAGATAGAAAAAGCTTATCAGATCGCATATAATGCCCATAAAGGGCAGGTTCGAAAGTCCGGTGAGCCTTATATCATCCATCCGATCTGCGTTGCGACGATTCTGGCAGAACTTGAACTGGATAAAGAAACGATTGTCGGTGGTCTGCTCCATGATGTGGTTGAAGATACCGTTATGACACTGGATGAGATTTCAGAAGAATTTGGTTCGGAAGTTGCATTGATCGTTGATGGTGTCACAAAATTAGGACAGTTGTCCTATTCGTCGGATAAGGTCGAAGTCCAGGCGGAAAATCTGAGAAAGATGTTCCTTGCTATGGCAAAGGACATTCGTGTCATTCTGATCAAACTGGCAGACCGACTTCACAATATGCGGACACTCAAGTATATGACACCGGAGAAGCAGAAAGAAAAGGCAAGGGAGACGATGGATATCTATGCACCGATCGCCCAGCGTCTTGGTATTTCCAAGATTAAGATTGAACTGGACGACCTTTCTTTAAGATATCTGAAACCGGATGCCTACTATGATCTGGCTCGGAGTATTGCTTCGAAAAAGAGCGAGAGAGAGGCTTTTGTGCGCTCAATCGTGGATGAAGTAAGCAAGCATATGGAAGACGGCGGCATTAAGGCGGAAGTTACCGGACGTGTTAAACATTTCTTCAGTATTTACCGTAAGATGGTCAACCAGGATAAAACACTGGATCAGATTTACGATCTGTTTGCGGTCCGCATTATTGTAGATACGGTGAAAGACTGCTATGCTGCACTCGGTCTGATCCATGAAATGTATACACCGATTCCGGGAAGATTTAAAGATTATATTGCGATGCCAAAGCCGAATATGTATCAGTCTTTGCATACGACGCTGATCGGGCCGACAGGTGTGCCGTTTGAGATTCAGATCCGTACATTTGAGATGCATAAGACGGCAGAATACGGTATTGCTGCCCACTGGAAATATAAAGAAGATCCGAATGGCAAGAACATAGAGACAAACGAAGAGGCAAAACTGACATGGCTGCGTCAGATCCTTGAGTGGCAGAGAGATATGTCCGATAACAGGGAATTTATGAGTATGCTTAAAAATGACCTGGATCTGTTCTCCGAAAGTGTTTATTGCTTTACACCGGCAGGGGATGTGAAGAATCTTCCGAATGGTTCCACACCGATCGATTTTGCCTATAGTATTCACAGTGCCGTCGGCAATAAGATGGTGGGGGCAAGAGTCAACGGCAAGCTGGTAACGATCGATTACCGTATTCAGAACGGTGACCGGATCGAGATCATTACGTCTCAGAATTCCCGGGGACCAAGCCGGGACTGGCTGAATATTGTAAAGAGTACCCAGGCAAAGAATAAGATCAATCAGTGGTTCAAGACCCAGTTTAAGGAGGATAATATCCTTAAAGGCAAAGAGGAGATTGAACGCTATTGTAAGGCGAAGGGTATTGTTTTAAGTGAAATCCTCAAACAGGAATATATGGATGCTGTTATCCGCAAATACGGATTTCGTGATTGGGATTCGGTGCTTGCGGCCGTTGGTCATGGCGGTCTGAAAGAGGGCCAGGTGGTTAACAGGCTTGTTGAAGAGGATAATAAAAAGAAGAAAAAATCAATTACAGATACACAGGTTCTTAAGACCATCTCAGATATTAAGAAAACATCGGAAGTACGAAGCGGAAAGAAAACAAAAAGTGGTATTGTTGTCCGCGGCCTTGATGATGTGGCTGTACGTTTTTCAAAATGCTGCAATCCGGTACCGGGGGATGAGATCATTGGTTTTGTAACCCGAGGCCGAGGCGTATCGATCCATCGTACTGACTGTATTAACATCATCAATATCAGTGAGTCCGATCGGGCACGTCTGCTTGACGCAGAATGGCTGACATCACCGGATGAAGAGACAGGAAAGCTTTATAAAGCAGAGATCAATATTTACGTTGAGGACCGGGTCGGTGTACTTGTGGAAGTTGCCAAGGTGCTTACGGAAAATGAGATCAATGTAACAGCCATGTCCAGCCGAACCGGTAAGAATAATACAGCGACCATTAATGTGGGCTTTGATGTTCACAGTGTTACCCAGCTGAACAAGGTGATCGACAAGCTGAGAAATCTGGAATGTGTATATGATATTGAACGAACAACAGGAGGCTGATTCCCATGAATCTTGAAATAAAAATGATGGTCCTTGGACCAGTTCAGACAAACTGTTTTTTTCTGATCAACGAGGATACAAAAGAAGTTCTCATTATTGATCCGGCGGATCGTGCCCAGAGAATTATTGATTGGATTAAAAGTGAAAATTTAAAACCGGTGGCAATTTTGCTTACTCATGGTCATTTTGATCATATTATGGCTGTGGATGGACTGAAAGCCGAATTCGGTCTGAAAGTTTATGCCAGCAAAGATGAAGTGGATGTTCTGGCAAAGCCGCATATCAACGTATCAACGATGATGGGCGGCGGTGTATCAATGAAGGCGGATGAACTTTTCAGGGATGGTGATGTGCTGGAACTGGCAGGTATCCGTTTGAAAGTCATTGCCACACCGGGACATACGATCGGAAGTGTATGTTTCTATATTGAAGAAGAAAAAATGCTGATCAGTGGGGATACACTTTTTGAAGCTTCTGTCGGCCGTACAGATTTTCCGACAGGCAGCAGCCGCCAGCTTGTAGAATCCATTAAAACCCGCCTTTTTGTTTTACCGGATGATACATCCGTATTTCCGGGACATGGCGGAATGACAAGTATTGGTTACGAGAAAACCCACAATCCATTTGTTTATTAGGAATTATGATGAATTTAATTTTAAATGAAGAACGTTA
>JAXJRF010000034.1:0-4301 GCA_036310765.1 Frisingicoccus sp. | reverse complement strand
CCTTTTGCTCCATAATCAAATTCATGATTGCCCAGTGTTGTTGCATCAAATCCCATACTTCCCAGCATACGAAGCTCTGCTGCTTCCTCCTCGAACACCGTCTGTATGAGCGTTCCCATTGAAAAATCCCCCGCGTCCAGAAGAAGGGTGTCCGGATTCTTTTCTTTCTGTTCATTGATCAATGTCTGAATTCTTGCAAATCCACCGATCACCTGAGATTGACCGTCTTCCACTGTTGTAAATGCATTCAGGTGGGAATGGGTGTCATGGACAAACATCACATCAACCATTTTCTCCTCCTCCTGTGCAGCCGCATAGATGCATCCCATGCCAAGGCAAAATACCAATGTCAGTATAAAAGCTGCTTTATAAAATCTTTTTAACATCTATTCTTCTCTCCTCATAAAAATTTTTATAATCCATTATACCGCATTACGATCACAAACATCAATGAAAATCCACCTTTTATCCGCTCCACTCTGGACAAAAAAGAGCTCCCGGATAGGATGGAACATATCCGGGAACCCCTTGCAAATTTCTATATTTATTTTCCGCTGTCTTTCCAAAGCTGATCTGCCGTTTCCTGCCACATTTCTGCATAAGGCTCTGCTTTATCACAAAGATGATCGACCGTCTCCGGACTTTCACAATTGGTACTTGCCGCCCCTGTTTCCTTCACCAAAGCCCGCAACTTTTCAGGATTTTCCAACATCGGACATGGACGAAGATAGTTTTCATTAAAGGGCTGACCCTTCTGATACATCCGGAATAAAGGCTGTTCCAGACATTCCAGCAATGTTTTTTCATGTATATTCGCATTGGAATAGTGAATGAAAACGCAAGGCTCCACATCACCATTTGGATTAATGTGGCAATAGAATCTTCCGCCTGCGATACAGCCGCCAACATATTCACCGTCATTCTGGAAATCAAAGGCAAATATCTGTTTTCCGCTGTTCGTGGAACGTATTTCTCGAATACGATGATACATATATTCTCTCTGTTCGGCATTCAAAAGCAATTCCGTTGAGGCATTATTTCCCACTGGCATATAGTGGAAATACCAGGAATACCGCACACCATGCTCGATCAAAAAGTCAAGGAATTTATCACTGGTAACAGTTTTATAGTTTTTCGATGTATAACAGATGGATGTTCCACAAGGCAGGTGATTTTCTTTTAACAGATCCATCGCTTTGACGGTCATGGCAAATGAATCTTCACCGCGTCGTGAATCATTTTCCTCCTCGAAACCTTCAATGCTCAGAGCCAGAGCAATATTTCCAAGCCGACGCATATCATCACAAAATTCCTGGTCAACGAGTGTTCCGTTTGTAAAGGCATAGAACATACATTTATTATGCTTTTCGGCCAACTTCACAATGTCTTTTTTTCTAAGCAGCGGTTCGCCTCCGGTCATCATATAAAAATAGATGCCAAGTTCTTCCCCCTGTGAAACAATGCTGTCTAAATCTTCATAACTTAAATTCAGCTTATGACCATACTCCGCAGACCAGCAGCCAATACAATGTCGATTGCAGGCAGATGTTGGGTCCATCAAAATAATCCAAGGCAGTCGCTGTCCATGCTCTTCAGCAAATTTTGAAGTCTTCTGATAGCCGTAAAATCCTGCCTGATATCCCAGATTCAGGGCATGCATTTTGATTACATGCGGGTCAATATCGTCCAGAATACTGTTGACAAACTTCATATATTTGGATTCGGGATCTGAAATGATCGCCCTTGCACCGTCAAAAGTTTTCTTTTGAAATTTATCGCCCATAAGCTTTTCCGAAATATCTGTCAGTTTCAGCAGGCCCTTCTGACGATCTTCATCCTTATTTACATAATTTAAAACACCATCTATTGTTTTCGATACAAGTGCTCGGGTTGTGTTTTGCTTAAAGTCTTGAAATGACATAATCATGTCCTCCTTATCCTGTTCGTTCAATACGCCAAGTTTAAAGAGATTATACGCATAGAACCAGAAAAAGTCATTGGACAAAGATAGTCTCAAGTCCTATTTTACGACACATTTCGATTTTTTGTCACCCAAGGATCTACCGGGACTCAAACTCCAGATAGACAGACTCCGCCATATTGTAAATGACAAGCTTTAACTTTTCTATAAATTGCTCTGCCGGTATACATTCTTTGTTGTCCAGCCAACGGACCATCGCATCAATGGTCGAGTCCGCCAAACAATCCAGCAGCAATTCATCTGCCTGTCCGCTGCCGAACAGATCACTGAAACGATTTTTCCAAATCGGCTGTATAAATTCCCGAAAATGATCGGGAAACGAATTCTGCCCTTTAATCTGCAAAGCTTTTCGGTAAAAGTTTCTGTTTTCGTAAAAATATGTACAGGAATCCTCGATCATTTTCCACCGGTCTGCATAGCTGTTCATGTCCGCATTACGTGCCATGACCTCGGTGAACTCTGTATCGAAAATCCAATTGACCAGATCATATTTATCTCTAAAATGGTAATAAAAACTCTTTCGATTCATGCCGCAGCCTTCGCAGATCTGTGCCACATTTATTTTTTCAAAAGGGACTTTTTCCATAAGTTCTTTCAGCGATAAAGCCAATGCCTGTTTCGTTATGTTTGAATCTGCCATATTCTTGCCTCCATTTTCGTAGATTCATATAAAACAGGCGAGGCCTATCCTTTTACAGATAAGTCTCGCCATTTCAGACAATACCAGGATTAAATCCAGGATGTTGGTATCATCGCACTTTCGTGCCGACTACTCCCTTATGAATATACATATTATCAAAAAATACGACCGCTTTCAACCGTTCATCACCGAAATTTTTTGGACAAATCCCTTCCTGTGTCCAAATATTTTTTCCACTTACATACCGCCTCTCGCCTGCTTGAGCGTTCTTTTAAGAACCGGTCCAAGAACAAGGGCCATGATAATTTTGACAATATCCGCAGGGATAAACGGGATAACGCATAAACTCAAAGCCGCCCCAACAGTGGAATCCATGACAAAGCAAAACCATGCCGTACCTAACAGATAGCACGCTGCTGTTCCAATAACCAAAGCACCAAACTGGAGCCATCGATTTTTAAACTTCTCGATCAGAATACCGCCTATGATTGCCATAGGGATGAATCCGATAATGTAGCCCCCCGTCGGCCCTAAAAGTTTTCCTATGCCTCCGGAAAATCCGGAAAATACAGGCATACCGACCATTCCGATCAGGATATATAAAAGACAGCTTGCTGTCCCCATTTTCCATCCGAGTAAATACAGGGAAAGATAAATGGCTAAATTGGTGAAGGAAATAGGCACTGGCCCGATAGGAATTGAAAAGGGTGCCAACACACAGGTGACCGCCGTCATCAATGCGACCATGGTCATAGTTTGTATTTTACTTGGATGCTCAATAGCATTTGCTGTTTGTTTCATAAAATCTAGTGTTCTCCTTTAATGTCACAAATGATGTCATATGCTACATTATTATACAACAGGTCATGCCCATTGCCAACCATACAAAAAAAACAACCAACGACTATTCATCCGTCATTGGTTGTTCGCTATTCATATAAGGTTCTAATAATTCTTTTTCTGCAGCCTTTCTTGCTTCTGCTGCCTGCTCTATCGTGTCAAATGTGCCAATAGTCATCAGCTTACCTTTAAACTTAATCCTGGCCCGCCATTTTTGCGCTCTCGGTTCGTAATAAACGCCCCGGACACCACTGGCAGCATTGGCCGGCCTATCCTTCTTTGTAAATCTGGACACTTGTGTACCATCAACAAATCCAGCACTCTCATGCATTCTTTTGACCCGATGTTTTTCTGCACACTTCTCGCACATATTCGTTTTACTGCTGGTCAATGTGTCGGTTGCCTTATAGATAATCGCACCGCAGTCACACTGGCATTTCCATAAGGGAACAGTTCTTTTTCCTCTGACACCGCGTTTGTCCGAACGTTCGAGAACGGTTAAATGTCCGATATGCTGTCCTTTCAGATCATCCCTTTTCTTCATTTTACAGTCCTATTCCTAAGAAATGCTCTCAGACTCGGTTTCTCCAGAATTCGTTTCTCCTATGGTTTCTGGCGTCCCTGTAGATTCTGTGGATGGCGTGTCACCTTCTGTAGGTGTTATACCTGGCTCTGTTGGAACTTTTTCTTCCTCAGGTGATGTTGGCTGCTCTGTTGCTGGTGGTGTGGCTGTCTCGGTCTCAGGAGGTTTGACAGATTCATTTGCTGGTGGTGTTACAGATTCCTCCGTTTTTTTCACACCTTCAGCAGTTACAGTAATCCCCGTCCCCTCCTTTATCT
>JAXJRF010000033.1:0-11823 GCA_036310765.1 Frisingicoccus sp. | reverse complement strand
GAATACCTTCAAATATATAATCCGCCTGATCCGGTGCGTCTGCCTTCACCTGACCGCTGCGGACAAGGGCATCCTCGATCAGATCTTGCACCTGCCGGGATTTCATCTGCAGCTGATCCTCATAAGCCATCGTCTGGTACATACATCCGCCGCAGGCTGGAAACTGCCCGCACACCGGTGAATTCTTTTCCAATGGTGATGTCTCAAGAACCTCTAAAAGACGACCCTCACAGCGATTTTTTCTCTTTTTATTAATCTGAAACCGGATTTTTTGTCCCGGCATACCATTCTTTACAATAACGCGAACCGGTTCTGCTCCATCCGCTTCCTGAACCCGGACAATCCCCTTATTTGGAAATTCGACTGTCTCAATAATTCCCTCAAATATCTGACCTTTTTTCATCTTATCATCCATCCTTACAAACTCAAAAAAGGGATGCTGAATCTGGATCCAACATCCCTCTGTGTTATTCCGTTTTATTCTTCTGTTTCTTCTGTTGTTTCTTCAGCAGCCTCTTCTTCATCTTCCGCTGGTTCTTCAACAGTTTCATCGACAAAATCTTCTTCGTCTTCGAAGTCGTCAAAATCGTCTTCAAAATCATCATCGAAGTCATCGAAATCGTCAAAGTCATCCATATTATCTTTGGAAAGATATTTATAGACAGCAAATGCAATCACTGCAAGAACTACTGCAACTGCGGCAGCAATACCTACTTTACAGATGGTCTTTTTCTTTGTTTCTTCTTCCTTCTTATCCAGAAGTTCACCGACTTTGAGCATACCTTTTAATTCATCTAATTTAACTGAACTCATAATATCATCGAATCTATTCATGCTGCTATCCACCCTTTCGGAATAATATTTGCCTATAGTATAACACTATTCATCTAAAAATACCATCTATAATTTCGCATTTTAATCGACTAATTTAAGTTTTGCAAAGCTTGCAAACATTTTCTTAACGCCGGATTTTTCAAAGTCCACCGTCACCTCATAGTCCTTGCCGCCGTCCACAATATTGATGACAACGCCCGTTCCAAATTTGATATGTTTAACGGTATCACCCACCGTATAATCCAGAGCAGAGGCCTTTTTCACCTCAAAGGCTTTGCCGTAGGAAATAATATTATCCGCTGTCTGTTTTTTAGAGTAAACCGTTGACTTTGGAATATGCAGTTCCGGCTTTACTTTTTCCGGTACTCGGCCTTTGTCAAAAAGTGCCGGCGATATTTCACTCACAAATCTGGAAGGTCTGTTATACTGAGTCGAGCCGCGGACCATACGGCTTCGTGCACAAGTCATGGTCAGTTTCTTTTTCGCCCGGGTGATGCCCACATAACACAGTCGGCGTTCTTCTTCAATCTCATCCGGATCATCACTGACAATCGTCATATAGCTTGGAAAGAGTCCATCTTCCATACCACACATATAAACATATGGGAATTCCAGACCTTTGGCACTATGAAGAGTCATTAACATGACGTAATCTTCGCTCTCATCCAGACTGTCAATGTCTGCCACCAATGCCACATTCTCAAGGAAACCGCTAAGTGTTGGCTCTTCCTCTTCCTGCTCGTAGGCAATGATCTTGTTCATCAACTCATCGATATTTTCAATTCGAGCCTCCGCCTGCTCCTCATATTCCTCTTCCAATTCTTTAATATATCCGGTTTCTTCCAAAATGTTCTCCAAAAGCTCTGCCAGGGATATGTACTCACTCTGTGCCCGGAATACGGCGATCATATTCACAAAGCCCTTGATCTTTTCGGCCGTTTTCCCCAATCTCGGGATGTCCTCACAGCATTCCAATGCATCAAAAAGACTCATATCCCGCTCCTGGGCATATTCCACAGCTTTGCTGACAGATGCCGCACCGATACCACGTTTCGGAACATTGATAATACGCTGAACAGAAAGGTTATCTCTGCCGTTGTCAATCGTTTTTAAATAAGCCAAAATGTCTTTAATCTCTTTACGCTGGTAGAAGTTGACACCGCCGACAACCTTGTACGGTATGCTTTTTGAAACAAACTTTTCTTCCAATACTCGAGACTGAGCATTGGTACGGTAGAGAATGGCAAAATCATGATATTGGGCTTTATTCTGGTTAACCGTCTTGTCGATCTCCTCAACAATCTGGTAGGCCTCATCGTATTCATTCTGATACTGATGGAAGACAATCTTGTCACCGGTTTCATTCTCCGTCCACAGCCGTTTTGCCTTACGTCCTTTATTATTCTTGATCACCGAGTTTGCCGCATCCAGAATATTTTTTGTGGAACGGTAATTCTGTTCCAGCTTGATCACTTTGGCGTCCGGGAACTCTTTTTCAAAATTGAGAATATTATAAATATTGGCACCGCGGAATTTATAAATCGACTGGTCATCATCACCGACCACACAAAGGTTCCGGTATTTCCCTGCCAAAAGGCTGACCAGACGGAACTGGACCGTATTGGTATCCTGATACTCATCGACCATAATGTACTTAAATCGTTCCTGATAATAATTCAGAACATCCTCATTATTGCGTAAAACTTCCACCGTTTTGACAAGAAGATCATCAAAATCCATGGCATTGTTTTTATATAAGGTTTTCTCATATTCCAGATAGGCATCCGCGATGCGTTTTTTGCTGTAGTCTCCCGCCGCATTCAGGGCATAGGCTTTCGCATCGATCATCTCATTTTTAGCTGAAGAGATGGCCGAAAGAATCGCTCTCTCCTTATGAACCTTCGTGTCAATATGCAGCCGCTTGCATATCTCCTTCATCACATGTTTTTGATCGTCTGTGTCATAAATGACAAAATTACGTTCATAACCGAGAAGGTCTGCAAAACGGCGGAGAATCTTCACACAGGCCGAATGGAAGGTGCTGACCCAGATCTGCTCCGAACCGAATCCCACGATATCGTCCACACGCTCACGCATCTCGCCTGCTGCCTTGTTCGTAAATGTGATGGCCAGGATATTCCATGGATTCACACCACATTCATCGATCAAATAGGCAATACGGTGGGTCAGTACGCGGGTTTTTCCCGAACCCGCCCCAGCCAAAATTAAAAGAGGCCCGTTGGTCGTATATACAGCCTCCTGCTGCATCGGATTTAACTTTTCATAAATACTCATCTTTCTGACTCCCGATCTTTATTCTACACAGACAGGAATTCTCTGATCACCCTCCAGAGAATCCTCTGTCACAATACAATCCACTGCTAATATGTCCACACCGGCTGCCTTTGCCTCTTTTAAAGCATCTGCAAAAGCCGGATGGGTTGTCCGATTCGGTTCAAAGGCGGTAACACCCTTCATCTGAATAACAAAAATAATGCTTGCAAGATACCCCTGTTTTTTTGCCTCCATCAGCTCGCGGATATGCTTAATTCCCCGTTCTGTGGGAGCATCCGGAAATCTTGCGACTCCATCCACCTCCAAGGTAACACCTTTGACTTCAATATAATGTTTTTCGCCGCCATGTTCCACATACAGATCAAATCGGGACTTTCCGAAAGTCTTTTCCCTTTTGACACAGGTCACATCAGAAAAGAGACGGCCCGAACGGACCATCTCTTCAACGATTTGATTTGGGGCTGTGGAATCCACATTGACCCACTGGTCATTCTTACGGACGCAGACCAGAGAATAGCGTGTCTTGCGCTCAGGGTTCGATGCCGGTTCCAGAAGAACATCCACACCCTCCACAAAGAGTTCCCCAAGTCTTCCCGTATTCCGCACATGGACGGTTTCAATCCTGTCACCGACACAAACCTCGGCAATAAAACGATTTCTTCGGCATACAAAGCTGCCCTTGATCATATTTTGGTACTTCATCCCATCAACCTACGGAACCAATCACAATATTCTGCCAGATTGGATCTTCTGTAATCACATAGTCCAGTTTCCATGTATCATACAATGCATCAAAGGACTGGGCCAATGCAGCTTCCGATGTGTCTTCGGCTGTTTCTGCAAGTTTTTCCAGTGCTGCATTATAAACCTTTGTTGAAAGTGCCTGTTTTTCTTTCATAATACGAACACCTTCTTCGGTCAATGCAAAATCCTCGCAGATTGCAGAGCCCAGCTCTTCAATATATGTCTTCGCCTCATCGGCACACTGCTGTTTTTCATCATCGGATAATGCAACGTCATATTCTTCTGCTTTGCTGTTCAAAATCTCTGTGCGGACCAGTCCGTTGTATAATTCTGTTTTTGCATATTCATAGAGCGGCGTGCCATCTTCCAGTTCTGTGTTCCATGGAGATTCTCCGTACTGGGAGGTATAAAAATCTCTCAGCTGATACAGGTACACATTGATCTCTTTCATAGTGATTCCCTGATTATTCACTTTGATCACTTCAATATCCATCTCATCGGTTGGCACCGGATCGTCCGGAGATACATCGTCAAATGATTCACTCTCTTCGACAACGGCTGCCGGCGTTTCCTGAGTGCTGCCCGTTTCTCCAGTATTATTATTTAACATCTTCATAACCATAACTGCTGCTGCCGCACCGATAATAATACCAATGATAATAAACAGTATGGATGTTCCTGCTTTATTCTGTCCTTTAGCCATAAAATTCTCCTTTCAAATTCCTAATCCATGGTATTATATCACATTTTCCGCATTTCGCATACTATGAATATATAAGCCTTTTTTGAAGGAGGATTCTATGAAACCTTTGCTGGATGTGGAAAATGTCAGCTACACATATCATGCATTGTCCGGTGAAACAAAGGCATTGGATCGTCTGTCCTTCCAGGTTCATTTCAACGAATTTGTCGGCATCATTGGTCCGAGTGGCTGTGGAAAATCAACGATTCTTTCATTGATTTTTGGTTTGATCCCGCCTGAAAGCGGGGAAATTAAAATCCATGAGGCTCTGTTAAAGGACCATACCATGCCTATCGGTTATATGCTTCAAAAAGATCATCTGCTGGAATGGCGGACCGTCTATGAAAATATCATGCTCGGTCTGGAAATCAATCATCAAATGACCCCCGTACGGATCAAAGCCGTCCAACAAATGCTGAAGGATTATGGTCTAGATCAGTTTAAAGATGCCAGACCCTCCCAATTATCGGGCGGTATGCGACAGCGTGCGGCCCTTATTCGTACACTGGCTTTGAATCCGGGCCTTTTGCTTCTGGATGAGCCCTTTTCTGCCCTGGATTATCAGACACGACTGAATGTATCGGAAGAGATTTATACCATTCTCCGGAAAAAACATAAAAGTGCCATTCTTGTTACCCATGATATCTCTGAGGCTATCAGTTTCTGCGACCGCATCATTGTATTGACCCATCGGCCGGGAACCGTCCGGGAAATTCTTCCGATCCATCTGACCCTTGAGAAGAAAACACCGCTGAAAGCCCGCACTGCCAAAGAATTCCAGAATTATTTTAATCAGCTATGGGGGGATTTAAATGAAAGCTCCGATTAGCCCTTATCAGCAAGCCTATATGGATGAACTGCAGCACCGCAGACGCCGCATCCTCTTTTTTCAGATTTTAATATGCATCGTATTCGTCTCCTTATGGGAAATAAGTACCCGCTTCGGATGGCTGAATGCTTTTATATTCAGCAGTCCTTCCCGCATACTGGATGCTTTTATCACCATGATCGACAACGGCAGCATCTTTTACCACGTTGGCATTACGCTCTTTGAAACCTTTTTAAGTTTCTTCATTGTACTGGTCACAGGCATTCTCCTGTCTGTTTTGCTCTGGTGGAATAAGAGCATCGCCGCCATTCTGGAACCCTACCTTATTACACTGAACAGCCTGCCCAAAACCGCCCTGGCCCCGATATTTATCGTATGGCTTGGAAACAACATGAAAACCATCATTGTCTGTGCCATTTCCCTGGCCATCTTTGGAACGATCATTAACCTGACTTCCAATTTTAATCAGATGGATCCGGATAAATTATTGTTGATCCAAACCCTCGGTGGCGATCGAAAAGATATGCTGACAAAGGTCATTATCCCCGGAAGTATACCGAGTATTATCAGCAATATGAAAGTCAATATCGGCCTCTGCCTTGTTGGCGTCATCATCGGTGAATTTCTTGCCGCCAAAGCAGGTCTTGGATATCTCATTGTGTACGGCAGTCAGGTATTCCGATTCGACGCCATTTAGATACAATCTGATATCCTATACAAATCAAAAACTGACAGTTTTTGATACTGCCAGTTTTGTCTATTAAAATAATTCCGGTTCATTTTCAATCAAATCTTCTGCCAAATATTTGGCATCCATATTTTCAATACCATACTCCCCGGCCTCAATCATTGCAGCGAGTCTGCTGGAATAATAAATATCAAACGCTTTTCTTATTTCTATATTCTTTCTCTTAGCCAAATATACGATTATATCATTTTCGAGATTTTGCTTATAAATTTCAGAGAGTTTTTTATTATCTACCATTTGAATCCACCTCATAAGACTCTTTGAAGTTTAAAACTGCATCCAAAGTTTTTTGATTCACGATACAAATTTGATTATTCATTTTATAATACCTTAATTCAGATAAAACTTTTTCTTTATCCCACAACCCTTTAAAATACATATCTACAGTTTTAAACACATCATCATCTGCTACATTGCCAATAATAATATCATAATTTTGATTAAGTTCTTCTCCTTTTCTACAAGCACAAACAAAATCTAACCATTGTTCATTTTCTTTATCAAAAGATAATACTTTATACCCATCTAAATCATCTTTTAATTCGTAAACATTTACAATTGGATTTTTTCGCTGTCTAACTCCTTTTCGTATAGCCCATTTTTTTGCCTGATTTTCAAAAGATGTTACGTAAAAACCTTTACCAAAATCTAAGAATCTTTTAGAATGTACAGCATCTGGTTTCTTAATAATTTCCGTAGTTCCATGGTAAACAATCATACCTGCACTCCCTTTTCCCGTACATACTCCGTAATATCTTCTACCAAATACTCTTTTCCCAAAGTATGAAGAACGTCATAAGCATCAATTACATAGTTATCCAGAATACCTGTTGAATTTAATATATGATAAACTGCAGCCGGAGTTTTTTTCCATTTATCGGCGAGACTATATAAAATAAAGATTGAAAATCCCAATTCCTTTTCTTCACACATGGTCCATCCTCCTTTTCTTTCCTAATTCTAGTTATATTATAATATAACTTAAAATGCCTCTCAATAGAATTTTCCTTTATTTATAATCCTCTTTATTTCCACACAAAGTTATGTTTGATCGACTCGCCCCCATCAACAATGATACTCTGACCCGTACAAAAGGTATTTGTCACTGTCAGGAAATAAGCCCACTGGGCGATCTCTTCCGGTGTCGCCCATTTTTTTAAAGGTGTTTCCTCCATAATCTCTGCCCACAGATTTTCATCATTCATCACACACGCGTTTAATGGTGTGAGCACACCGCCGGGATCGAGGCTGTTGCAGGTTGCCCCAAAGGGTGCCACACGCATGGCCACATTCTTTGTATAAGCCAGAACACCGCCTTTGCTCGCACAGTATTCAGGAAATTCAGAACCTGTGTGGGCACTGGCAGAACCAATATTTAAAATCGACCGAATGTTTTCCTGAACACCGTATTTCTCCGTCATGTGTATAAGTGCTTTAAGGTTAATGTCTATGTCTGCCTCATTTTGTGTTCCCGCATTATTGATCAGCACCTGAACATCCGGAATATCCGGAAGATGCTCCTGATCGCGTACATCCATACAATAATGCACATAATGTTCATGGGTGATTCCCGCTTTCTGACGGTCAATGCCGATAACCTCGTGATTTTCCTGTAAAAAAAGTTCCGCAATGGCTTTTCCTATCCCCTGGGACGTACCGGTGATCAATATTTTCATAACGTTCATTCTCCTGTTATTCATATGTATTACTTATTTCTTCTCCGTTTCATTGTCATATCCTCTGAATACGGCTGCAAATGTATATCTGTACTCCATATCATGATTTTTCCAATTGCAGGTACATTTTCTTTATATTTTTCATAAAACCGAATAATGCTCAAATCACCGATGCCCATATTTAATGTAAGTGCCTTGTCTGGGAATTCCTTTGCAATATATAGCAGATCATCATTTTTTAATTCTGTACCATACAACTGCCATGGTGCTTTATTGTTCGCTGTATTTTCTAAAAATTCTTTAAATTTTAATGCTTTTTCTCTTCTTATACTCCCATTACCAATATGTGCAATATGATTTCCACTTTCAATAATTGTGGAAACCGGCAAAATCAATGTATCACCCGTCTCTATAGCTTTGTTAAATTCATTCTTTACAATCTCCCTATCCTGGCACTTTTCCGGTATTTCCAATAAATTCATTATGATGGAAGTATCAATAAACCGAACATTCATTTTCTACACCCCCAGCCATGAATAATCTTCTTTTTTATGTTCTTCTTTAATCTTTGAAACTAGTGTATCATTAATCATTGCATTTCCCAGACCACCAGTAATTAAAATATCTTGATAGTTCTCAATATCTACAAATGGTATAAATTTGCTCGTACCTTTTACTTTATCTCTATACACAACAGAAACGCCTAACAGTTTTTCTTTATCATACTGATTTAATAAAGCTGCATTATGTGTTGTCAAAAGAATATCTATATTTCTGCGTTGACAAAGTTTTTGCAGACTGTTTATCAATTCTCTGACTCTCCCCGGATGAATTCCATTGTCAATCTCTTCCACAACTAATATTCCGTTTTCTGGCATTGTTAAGGCTGCCGTAATAATTGCCATGCATCTTAATGTTCCATCTGAAAGCTTTTTGGCGTCTACTAATTCCGAAGATGAAAGATACTTTTCTTTTAAGCAAAAAATAACATCTCCCAATCTGGTTTCAACAAACTCAATATCCATCACTTCATTTTCCGGAAGATTCCGCACAATCTCCATTAACTTTTCTTTTTTATTTTCATCTTCACACATATGATACAATACAGGAGAAATATTTTCGCAATTTGTTTTTAATTCTATGTCCGTCGTTCTAACATAGTCTCTCATCTCAGAAGGAACTGGATCCAAAACAAAAATCCCCTTCAAATTATCCAGGACCATTTTTATATATTTCATATTTTCTTTATCAACTGCTGTTTGATCCGGTAATTTTCCTGGTAACTGTGATAAAACCGATGCTGTACGAATACAGACAATATCCGGATTTGTCCCAGTCTTTCCATTACGATATTCGACTTTTATATCTCCACTTTCCTCATTTCTATCTTTTGTTTTGAAAATTTTCTTTCCTATATGGTCTGTCTTTCCATTAGCCACTATATATAATGATTCCTCATTGACCATAATTCTTTTAGATGTCCCAATTTTAATCTCATACAATAAATCATACTCGTCATCTAAATCAATCAAACATCCTAACTTAAATGACATTGTTTTAAATCTGCTACAAGCTTTACTTCCACCTCTAACACGACTATCATTGTTTCTTGTTCCATCTAAAATCACACCCAGGTCTAATCCTGTCGTAGACTCTGCTAAAATATTAATGCCTTCAATTGCATTGCTTTTACCTGATGAATTTGTACCTATAAGACTCGTAACAGATTCCAGGTTCAACTCCGCTTTTTCAAAACTTTTGAAATTTTCAAAAATAAAACTTTTAATCATATAAGCACCATCCTTTTACCCATTATAATACGTTAATCCCTTTCTCGCTCAAATACATTCATTATATTCATTATAACATCCTGCAAAATTCTGTCCATTCTTTTATAGGTTTTTGACATCCTCCACGACCCAGGTTCCATGACCGCCTCTGCCGTTGAATCGAATTCTCCCTTCCCTTTTCAACATCCGGAGCTGATAATTCGCTCCCGATAGACTGATTCCCAGTTCTCGTGCAATCTCTTTTGCAGTAATCTTCGGATGTTCACGCATCATGTCAACGACACATTCACGTTTTTCTTTCTTTTTCTTATGATAATCAAACAGATTGCCAAACTCAATCGGAGCAACGCTTTGATTTTTATATCGGATCTCGAAACAGGTCGGAAAAACAATGATCTCTTGAATCTCATCCAACAACTCCTCGGCAAAGACTTTCTTAAGGACACCTTCTTCTTTCATTTTTTTCTCGATTTCAGAAATACGTTCCTGTGCAGTTTCTCTTTCCCCCCGTTTCTTCTCAAGCAGCTGAAGTTTTATATCCGATTCATCCAAAGTTTTTTGAAGTTCTTCCTGTTTTTTCTTATAGATTTCATCCGATAATACACCGTCCAATAGTTTCTCGATCAGCACATCCATCTGTTTTCGAAGTTTCTTCTTTTTGTTTTCTTCTGTTTGAATATCTTTTTCTATGTCCCATTCTTCAAAAACCTGCTTTAATAAACAGCACATATCTCTAATGATTTTCTCCCAATCGATCTGCACGTTTTCCTTTGCCGTTTCTTCCAACACGTTATAAAGAAGTTTTTCATCCAAATGAATATTGTCACATCCACCCTTTCTTCCGCTTTCAACATCAGAACGGCAACTCCATCCATGAATCAGCACCCCATTTTTATGGGAATGCCTTGTCCGTCGATAATAGCTTTCCCCGCAAATGCCACACCTAAGCTTTCCACTCAGCATACTTTTGCCTGTATAATAACCTCGTGCCGATGACTTCCCCGACTTTCTTCTTTTATCCATTTGTGCATTTGCCAACGTCCAAAGTTCCTCCGAAACAATCGCAGGCACCTTGTTTTTATAAATATATTGCTGATCTTCAGGGATATTTAGAATCCGCTTGGTATCAAAATCAAAATGTTTTCGGTTCATGACCACCGTTCCTTTATTGAGAGGGTTTCGGATCATACGTCCTATATTCGCTGCATTAAAATACCGACCTTCTCTGTTCGTTATACCTTCATTTTTTAAAATATCCGCTATTCTTCGGCAGCCATAGCCTTCCGCACACAATTCATACATACGTTTTTTTATCCGCACCTCATCATCAATAAGCTCAATCGACTTATCTGGAAGTTTTTTTAGTCCATAGGTTCTGTTTGTCAAAATGGCAGCTCCATTGTTTTTTTGCCGATGTAAATGGGCATTGTTGATCTTCTTACTCAGCTCCCTGCTATACTCTTCCGCAAGTATGGCCTTAATTCCCGTAATCAATGCTTCATCCGGAGAATAAAATTTATGCTCCAGATACATATACAGTTGCTTATGTTCTGTCACCAGCCGATCGAGAAACAAATACCAGTCTTTTGTATTCCTCATCAGACGATCCTGACTCTTTATGACAATAATATCAAACTTATCCGTCATCATATCCTCATATAAACGGCCATACTCCGCACGTTTGCCTGTTGTTGTTCCGGATTTGGATTCAACATATTCATCAATCAAAAGCCACCCTTTTTGCAAAATACTTTCCCTTGCCTCACCCACCTGCTGGAGCAGCGCATTTTTCTGGGTCTCTTCCTCCGTACTGCACCGGCAATAAATAACAGCACGCGCCATCATTCCTTATTTCTCCGATGGATCAATGTTATCAGTTTCATTTTTTCATCCAATGTAATAAGTTTTTCCTGATAAAGAATATTCGCCAGTCTTACCTGAATATTTCGCTCTGATTTTGATTCTTTAACCATAAAACTCCATAGAAAATGCTTTGTTTATTTTATGCTGACAGCAATTTGTCCTAACCCAATCCATCTATTTTGGCATTGAAAAAAGGCACCGCAAATGCGATGCCTTAAAACAGGGGAAGAGGGATTCGAACCCCCATGAACGGTTTTGGAGACCGGCATACTGCCGTTGTATGATTCCCCTTTATCCTTTTT
>JAXJRF010000032.1:0-7635 GCA_036310765.1 Frisingicoccus sp. | reverse complement strand
ATGATGAATTTAATTTTAAATGAAGAACGTTACGAAAACGATATTCGTGCTCTCCTCATGGCATTTTACCATGGGGAGAAAATTTTGGTGCAAAAAGTCAATGCAGAGGGAATAAATTCGGAAAGCCTGGAGGAAGGCCTGACTTTGGAGGCATTGTACATCGATGACGGCATGAAACTCACGATGAAAGATATGGCAGGCGAAGTGCTGGCACAGAGAAAGATTGACCAGATGCCGGAAGATCGAAAAGAAGGCAAGAATTGTCTGAAAACCCAGCTCTACGATCTTCTGTCGGAGGTGACGGGAAAGACATTGCCATGGGGGACATTGACAGGTATACGTCCAACAAAGATTCCAATGGCTTTTCTTGATGAGGGCTATCCGAAAGCTTATGGTGAAGAACATTTGCGTCAGGTCTATAAGGTATCTGAAGAAAAGATTCATCTGTGTACCCAGGTGGCAGTCAATGAAAAAAGGATACTGGAGAGTGTGGACTTTGACAATTCCTACAGTTTGTATGTGGGCATTCCATTTTGCCCAACCATCTGTCTGTATTGTTCCTTTTCCTCTTATCCGCTGAGTGTTTGGCAAAACCGGGTCGATGATTATCTTGAGGCACTCTTCAAGGAGATACGTCAGGTGCGTTCCATGCTGGAAGGCAAAAAACTGACGACGGCCTATATGGGAGGCGGCACACCGACTTCTCTGAATGCAGATCAGATGGATCGTCTGCTCACTGTTTTGGAGGAAAATTTTGAACTGAATCCAATACGTGAATTTACAATTGAAGCGGGACGTCCGGACAGTTTCGATATGGATAAGCTCCGGGTGATGAAAAATCATGGGATTGAGAGAATATCGATAAATCCTCAGACGCTGAATCAGAAAACACTGGATGTCATCGGACGCAGACATACGGTGGAAGATGTTTACAGAGCTTTTGAAATGGCAAAGAAGGTTGGATTTTCCAATATTAATATGGATCTGATCCTTGGACTTCCGGGAGAAACGGCAGAAGATGTGGAAAAGACCCTTGCCGGAGTTGGTTCGATGGGACCGGAAAGTATGACTGTCCACTCGCTGGCTGTCAAACGGGCGTCCAGATTAAATCAGAACCTTGAAATGTATCCGCCAGCATCCTTTAAAGAGGTCAATCGAATGATCGGTATGGCATGGAAACAGGCGACAGATATGGGAATGGAACCTTATTATCTGTATCGTCAGAAAAATATGGCCGGCAATCTTGAAAATGTGGGCTATGCAAAGCCTGGAAAAGAATGTCTCTATAATATTCTGATCATGGAAGAAAAACAGACCATCATCGCCCTTGGTGCCGGAGGTTCTACAAAAATTGTTTATCCAGAAGAAAATCGCATCGAGCGTGTGGAAAATGTCAAGAGTGTGAAGGATTACATTGAACGGATCGATGAGATGATCGCCAGAAAAGAAAGAAAATTTCAGTCTATTTAATCTATAATATGAATAGGAAAGCTGTTCCCTGATGTTTGGTTTGACAGACATGCGGGAGCGGCTTTCTTTGTCATTTCGTGTCAACCAATGATAATTGAACCGATTTTTATTCGTGGTATAATAAATCTATCTTTCAAGATATATCTTATATGCATATGCATTCTTATGTTCCATTTTCGGAACCGATTCCAATTTTAATGACTCGTACGAATAAATTCACGTGAAAAATATTTTTAAGGAGGAAATATACGTGCTCAACGGTAATTTTATTGTTCAGGTTGAAAATTATGAACTACATAAAGACAGAATAGAGAAAGGCCCTTATATCCGCCAGATGGATCTGGCGATCACCTGCAGTCAGTTGCTCCATATGACACAGAGGGAGATGCTGACCAACCGAGTGACCTGGGAGATGCTCAGTCTTTGGGACATGTCTCCGGAAGAATTGTTTCGTCAGGCATCGGAAAATTCCAAAAGGACATTGACACCGACCATAGAACCCATGAGTGATGTGATCAAAAGTTTTCTTATGGAGGAGTTTTTGGAGAATGCCAGGGAAGATTTGGAAGGGGCATTGGAAAAGGCGGAGCAGGAGTATGAGAAATTATTCGGTGTCTCAAACCGGGATATGCCTGAAATCTATGTCCTGAGCAATGAGCTTCGCATACAGGGGGCCTCTGTCATATTTTATGACGATGTTTTATATTATTTTGCAAAAGAAAAGAAGTGTAATTTGATTTTGCTGCCGAGCAGTGTCCATGAATGGCTGATTCTTCTGGAACCGGAGGCGGGGAAACTTGAGGATTTGAAAGCAATGGTACGGGATGCCAATCTCCATGTGGTTCAGCCGGAGGAGATCCTCTCGAACAGTATCTATCGCTATTTGGTGACAGAGAGAAAAATCGAGATTATCGATGGGGACATACCAGTCGAGGCAGGAATCTAGGCAAAACACTGGACAAACGCCGGTATAATTGCTAAAATACTATCTGATAATGCCGTACTCTGCCAAAAGGCGGAGCGTTTGGATAAATTGGAGGAATGAAGATGATTACACACAGACCGAAGGGTACACAGGACTGGTATGGCAGTGATATGCACAAACGTACAGTGATTGAAGCTACGGCCAGAGAATTATGCAAAGTATTTAACATTAAAGAAGTAATCACACCTGTATTTGAACATACTGTGCTTTTTCAGCGCGGTGTTGGTGAGACGACGGATGTGGTTCAGAAAGAAATGTATACATTTGAGGATAAAGGGCACCGTAGCATTACTTTGAAACCGGAAGGAACAGCAGGTGCAATCCGCGCATATCTTGAAAATAATATGTATGCAGAACCGGCACCAACAAAATTGTTCTATGTGACACCGGCGTTCCGCTACGAACAGCCTCAGAGCGGACGTTTACGTCAGCATCACCAGTTTGGTGTGGAATTTGTGGGATCAAAAAGTCCTCTTGTGGAAGTGGAATTGATTTCCCTGATCACTACATTTATCAAAAAGATCGGATTAAAGGATGCAAAGCTCCATATTAACAGTATCGGCTGTGCAAACTGCCGTAAGACATATAATGAAGCACTTCTTGATTATCTGAAAAAACATGAGGAACATCTCTGTCCGACATGTCGTGAGCGTATGAAGAAAAATCCACTTCGTGTTATCGACTGTAAAGTGCCGGAATGTAAGGAGATTGTCAAAGATGCACCTCGGACGATCGAATATCTGGATGATGAATGTCGTGAACATTTTGAAGAACTTCAGAAGTTATTGACAGAAATGAATATCCCGTATGAAATCGATACAGGAATTGTCCGCGGTCTTGATTATTACACAAAAACCGTATTTGAATTTGTCAACAGTGACGGATTCACCCTCTGCGGCGGCGGCCGTTATGATAACCTTGTTCATGAAATTGACGAGAAACAGAATATTCCATCAGTTGGTTTTGGTATGGGTATCGAACGTATTATCTATTTCCTTGATAAGGAAAATGTAGAGCTTGAGCCGGAACCGGCAGTGGAATTATATGTGGGCGTTCTTGGCAAGGAAGCACGTGCCCGGGCTTACAAATTAGTGAATGAGCTTCGTATGTCGGGTGTCGTTGTTGAAACAGATTACATGGAGCGCAGTGCCAAAGCTCAGATGAAATATGCCAATAAACTGGGTGCCAAACATACCGTTATTCTTGGTGAAAACGAGTTAAACAGTAATTCGGCAAAGATTAAAAATATGGAAACTGGTGAGCAGACCGAAGTTGCACTTGATGCCATTGCTGCTTACTTTACAAAATAACGAAGGAGAGAAGATCATGTCTGAATCAATGAAAGGATTAAAAAGAACGCATCGCTGTGCAGAGCTGAACGCGGGTAATGTTGGCGAAGAAGTTACCGTTATGGGATGGGTACAGAAAAGCCGTAATAAAGGTGGTATCATATTTGTTGATCTGAGAGACCGCAGCGGCCTTCTTCAGATTATTTTTGAGGAAGCGGATGCAGGAATTGAAAATTTTGAAAAGGCAGAAAAACTCCGTTCGGAATTTGTCGTTGCTGTCGTTGGTAAAGTTGAAAGAAGAGCCGGTGGCGTGAACACCAGTATGGCAACAGGCGAGATTGAAATTCGTGCAAAAGAACTTCGTATCCTGTCTGAATCTGAAACACCACCGTTCCCAATTGAAGAGAACAGTAAAACAAAAGAAGATTTAAGATTAAAATATCGTTATCTCGATTTAAGACGTCCAGATCTTCAGCGTAACCTGATGATGCGAAGCAAAGCAGCGAAGGTGATCCGTAATTTCCTGGATGAAGAAGGATTTTTAGAAATTGAAACACCAATCCTTGGAAAGAGCACACCGGAAGGTGCACGTGACTATCTTGTACCAAGTCGTGTGCATCCGGGTAATTTCTATGGTCTGCCTCAGTCCCCGCAGCTTTTCAAACAGCTGTTGATGTGTTCTGGATACGACCGTTATTTCCAGATTGCTAAATGTTTCCGCGATGAAGACCTGCGTGCAGACCGTCAGCCGGAATTTACACAGATCGATATGGAATTATCCTTTGTCGATGTGGATGATGTTATCGATATCAACGAACGACTTCTTGCCCGCCTCTTTAAAGAGATTATCGGGCTGGATGTACAGCTTCCGATTCAGCGTATGACATGGCAGGAAGCTATGGATCGCTACGGCTCAGATAAACCGGATACACGTTTTGGTATGGAACTTCAGGATGTCAGCGACGTTGTGAAAGACTGCGAATTTGTTGTATTTAAGGGTGCATTGGAAGACGGTGGTTCTGTCCGCGGCTTAAATGCCAAAGGACAGGGAGCTATGCCTCGTAAGAAGATTGATGCTCTTGTAAAATTTGCAAAGGATTACGGTGCAAAGGGTCTTGCCTATATTGCGATTCAGGAAGACGGAACGATCAAATCCTCTTTTGCAAAATTTATGAAGGATGAAGAAATGACAGCACTGATCCAGGCTATGGGCGGTGAAAATGGCGACCTTCTTCTCTTTGCTGCAGACAAGAACAGCGTTGTCTATAATGTTCTTGGAGCACTTCGTCTGGAACTTGCAGACAAGATGGATTTAATTGATAAGTCCAAATTCAACTTCCTCTGGGTAACGGAATTCCCATTATTGGAGTGGAACGAAGAAGAAAACCGTTATACAGCAATGCATCATCCATTTACAATGCCTATGGAAGAAGATTTACAGTATTTGGATTCCGATCCGGGCAGAGTGCGTGCAAAGGCTTATGATATCGTATTAAATGGTACAGAAATTGGCGGCGGAAGCGTGCGTATTTTCCAGAATCATGTTCAGGAAAAGATGTTTGAAGTTCTTGGTTTTGAAAAGGAAGATGCCTATGAGCGTTTTGGATTCCTTCTCAATGCATTTAAATATGGTGTTCCTCCACATGCAGGTCTTGCTTATGGATTTGACCGTTTGATCATGATCATGGCAGGTATGGACAGCATTCGTGATGTTATCGCATTCCCTAAGGTAAAAGATGCATCCTGTCTGATGACAGATGCTCCGAATGTGGTTGATGATGTTCAGTTAAAAGAACTTGGAATAGGTATTGCCGAAACTGAAGAAAAGTGCTAACATAGTAAAGTGTAAAAATTTCACATTACTAGATTATGGAGGTGCAGGATGTACACATTTGATGAATTAAAAGTTGCAGACCCTGAAATTGCTCAGGCTATCGAAGATGAAGTGGCAAGACAGAATTCTCATATTGAATTAATTGCTTCCGAAAACTGGGTAAGCCACGCTGTTATGTCAGCTATGGGCAGTCCGTTAACAAATAAATATGCCGAAGGTTATCCGGGAAAACGTTATTATGGCGGCTGTGGATGTGTGGATGTGGCAGAAAACCTTGCCATTGAACGTGCAAAAGAACTTTTTGGCTGTGATTATGCCAATGTTCAGCCACATTCCGGTGCTCAGGCAAATATGGCTGTATTTTTTGCCATGCTCAATCCTGGCGATACAGTTATGGGAATGAATCTGGATCATGGCGGTCATTTAACTCATGGCAGCCCGGTGAATATGTCCGGTAAGTATTTTAAGATTGTGCCTTACGGCGTGAATGATGAAGGATTTATCGATTATGATGAACTTCGTCGTATTGCGTTGGAAGCAAAACCAAAGCTGATCGTTGCCGGTGCGAGTGCTTATGCAAGAACGATTGACTTTAAAAAGTTCAGAGAAGTGGCAGATGAAGTGGGTGCATACCTTATGGTGGATATGGCTCATATCGCAGGCCTTGTAGCAGCAGGCCTTCATCCAAGTCCAATTCCATATGCGGATGTCGTAACAACAACAACACATAAGACACTTCGTGGACCTCGTGGCGGTCTGATTCTTGCCAATGAGGAAGCTGCTAAGAAATTTAACTTTAACAAAGCCGTATTCCCTGGTATTCAGGGTGGTCCTTTGATGCACGTTATCGCTGCAAAGGCCGTATGCTTTAAAGAAGCTCTGTCTGATGAATTCAAAGAATATCAGAAACAGATTATCCTGAACGCTCAGGCGTTGGCAAAAGGTCTTCTGTCCAGAGGAATCAACATTGTTTCCGGCGGTACAGATAACCATTTAATGCTCGTTGATCTGACAAACCTTGGATTGACAGGAAAACAGGCAGAAAAGATGCTGGATGAAGTTCATATTACATGTAATAAGAACACCATTCCTAATGATCCACAGTCTCCGTTTGTGACAAGCGGCGTACGTCTTGGAACACCGGCAGCTACAACACGTGGATTAAAAGAAGAGGATATGGATGCGATCGCTGAGGCAATTGCGCTTACATTGAAAGATTTCGAAGGAAACAAAGATAAGGCAAAAGCCATTGTGACAGAAATCGTAGCAAAATATCCATTAAAATAAACTGATCAATGATGGCTCCGGTGATACACCGGAGCCTTTATGCAATATGAAATTGGAGTTGAGACTATGAAAGTATTATTAATTAACGGAAGTCCCCATGAACAGGGATGCACAAATCGGGCATTGGAAGAAGTTGCCTCTTCACTGAAAGCCAATGGTGTGGACAGTGAAATTTTCTGGATCGGTAAGGGCAGCATCCGTGGATGTGTTGCTTGCGGTACATGCGGCGGTGTAAGCAATAAATGTGTATTCGATGATAAGGTCAATGAGGCATTGGAGAAGATGAAAGAGGCGGATGCACTGATCGTCGGTTCACCGGTATATTATGCATCTTTGAACGGCTCATTAAGTGCCTTTTTAGACCGTATGTTTTATGCAGGCGCATGTTTCCATCATAAACCGGCTGCAGCAGTAGCGTCTGCCCGTCGTGCCGGTACAACGGCTACATTGGATATTATTCAGAAATACTTTACCATCAGTCAGATGCCGATCGTATCTTCCCAATACTGGAATATGGTTCATGGCTCCAGTGCGGAAGATGTGGAAAAGGATCTGGAAGGACTTCAGACAATGCGTACATTAGGCAAAAATATGGCATGGATGCTGAAATGTATTGAGGCTGGTAAAAAGGCTGGAATTGATATACCGGATACGGAAGATAAGATTAAGACAAATTTTATTCGCTAGATACATAAAAATTTTATTCGCTAGATACATAAAAAGTGTTGACAAGATCACACAAAAGTGATAAAATTGCATCAATTTAAAGT
>JAXJRF010000031.1:0-5675 GCA_036310765.1 Frisingicoccus sp. | reverse complement strand
TGGGCATGCATATAATACGATCAACGAGATGATACAGGCGGCAGCAGACAGAAATTTAAAGCTGCTGGCGATTACCGAGCATGCACCGGCTATGCCGGGAAGTTGCGGTGACTTTTATTTTTATAATCTGAAAATACTGCCAAGATTCCAAAAAGGCATAGAGGTTATGTTTGGCGTGGAATTGAATGTGATGGATTATGAAGGGCATGTGGATTTGCCGGAACGCTATATAAGCTGTACAGATCTTCGGATAGCAAGTCTTCATCCACCATGTCTGAAACCGGGAACGATGGCGGAGAATACGAAGGCGATGATGGGAATTATCCATAATCCATATGTGGATATTCTGGGACATCCGGATGACGGAAGATATCCGCTGGATTATGAACCGATCATTGCAGAGGCGAAAAAGTATGGGAAGATTGTGGAATTAAATAATAATTCCATGAGTCCGCTGAATTCCAGAACCCATGCCAGAGAAAATGATCTTATCCTTTTGGAACTTTGTAAAAAATATGAAGTACCGGTCGTTATGGGAAGCGATTCCCATGCGGATTTTATGGTGGGTGTCCTGGATCAGGCAGTGAAGGTGACCGAGGAGGCAGACTTTCCTCAGGAATTGCTGCTCAATGATTCGGTGGAGAAATTCAAACATTTTTTGGAGCTTGGAAGAGCGATTGGAGCAAAACAGCTTGGATAGAACATAAAAAAGGTGTGCTGGTTGGATTCAGCACACCTTTAATATATTCATATTGGTTTAGTCAAGTTTTAATCCTGCGAGTAAGGAACCAAGATTGGTAGCTGCATCACCTTCGGATTTGAAGTGAACAGTTTCTTTTTCATAGGATTCAGCAGGTTCTTCATCAACCAGTAAAGCTTTCATACTGAGGCTGAGCTTGCCTTCTTTTTTCTGGATAACTTTTACGTTTACAGTATCGCTGACTTTTACAGCCTCATCCGGAGTTTTAATGCGTTTTTTGCTCATCTGGGAGATGTGAACAAGACCGCTTAAACCATTTTCAAGACGGATAAACGCACCATAGGAAGTGATCTTTTCAACAGTACCTTCAAAAACATCACCAACAGCAATAGCTTCGATCTGAGCAGCTTTTTCTGCGGCAGCTTTTTCCTGTTCAACGACACGACCGGATAATACAAGGCGTTTCTGTTCGGCATCTACAGTGATGATCTTAACATCGATTGTTTTATTTAACCATTCATTTAAGTCTTCCACATAGCTTGTAGAAAGCTGAGAAGCGGGGATAAATCCACGAACACCCTGAATATAGGTGATGACACCGGCATTGACAACTCCTTTGATCTGTACGGATAAAACAGTGTCGTCATCCATCATCTGCTGTAATTCTTCCCATGAAATTTTTTCTTCTGCAACGCGTTTTGTTGATTCACTCATATATATTCACCTCATTATTCTTCACAGGTTTCGGCAGCCATTTTAGAAGGATCCATTTTTACATATTCACGATTGCCTGTTGATTCTTCGGTTTCGGCATGATCTTCGAACATATCGTCAAAATCTTCATCAAAATCATCGTCCCATGTGTCATCGAAATTATCAGATGCATGTTTATCCATGACATCTTTAATGATGTAAACGATACTTCCGATGGCAACGGCAGTGGTCAATGCCTTTAAAACAAATTTAAAAAATTTACCGATCTTCATAAATTCACCTTCCTGTTTTTGTATCACATATAGCTAATATTATATAGTATTTTGATTAAAAAATAAAGATATTATTTACTTTGGTCTGAAAAATTATTAAAATAGGATAGAAGATTAAAAAATAAAACGTCGTGTTTTGATATAAGGGCGACTGGCAGCCTTTCGTTCCCTGCAAAAGGCCGTCATATTTTTAACTGTTGGTCCGGGCAGACCATTGTCATTATGACCGATCAGTCGGCCATTTCCGATATACATTTCCACATGACCAACTTGAAAGGGACGGGAGCTGTCGGTTCCTTTAAAAAAGAGAAGATCTCCCGGTTTCAGGCAGGCGTTGTCCGGCATATCGGAAGTTCCAAAATCCACATCCAGACCTTTAAGGGAGAGGATCTGTTCCGGAGTATCCATGCCGATATCAATTTTCAGGGTGGAGAGAAAGAGCCACCATACCAATGAGGAGCAATCGCTGTATCCCCGATCAACTAAAAGCCGGAGGGGTGATTGGGTGTATTGGTTCTTTCCCTGCAAAAGAAGAGCCTGGCTGACAATTTCAATCTGGGGAGAGTCTTGCATGACATTCATCCTTTCCATAGTTTATGAGGTGATTATGAAACGATTATTACAGGCAGCAGGTTTGATTCATCTGCTTTACTATATACTTATCATATCATATGCGGGAGTCCGGACAACATTCGCGAAATTTTGGTTGGTCGCTGGGGCAGGGCTGACTGCCTTATCATTTCTTCCAAAAGCTTTACTGGATATTTTAAAGTTTCCGATGTGTGTGGCGGCGGGAGGATGTATTTGGCAGGAAATACGTTTTATACGTATGGCCCATGCAAAGCCAGCGTCGGGAGCTGATTATGTGATCATTCTCGGAGCCCAGGTGAAAGGAACCCGACCGTCAAGATCCCTTTTGAGACGAATCGAAGCGGGGGCTGAATATTTAAAACAAAATCCGAGGACGAAGGTGATTGCCTCCGGTGGTCAGGGGGCGAATGAGGAGATTACAGAAGCGGAATGTATCCGGCAGACGCTGATCCAGATGGGAATCGATGAGAGTCGTATTTTTCTCGAACCGGAGTCTGTGAGTACATGGGAAAATCTTGCCTACTCCATGGCTATCGGCGGCAAAGACAGCAGTTATGTTATTGTGACCAATGGCTTTCATATATATCGGGCAGTAAAAACAGCGGAGGCACTTGGTATGAAAGATGTTTCCGGTCTGGGTGCCAGCTCAGAACCAATATTGCTGCCGAATTATTACGTAAGAGAATTGTTTGCATGGATGCTTTACAGGAGGCGAATGAAATGATTTATCTGACATCGGACATTCATGGATGTTTCAAAGAGTTTAAGAAAATGCTGGAATATATTCATTTTCAGAAAGATGACGTTCTCTACATTTTGGGGGATGTTCTGGGAAGAGGCGATGAACCCATCTCTCTGCTGAAATTTATTATGGAACATCCGAATATGGAGCTTCTAATGGGAAATCATGAACAGGCATTTTTGTGGAATACCTATAAAAATACCAGCCGCCTTTCCAATGAACAGGTTTATGAGCTGTGGACAAAACATAGTGGGATTGAAACCCGCGATCAATACAAGGCATTGCCAAAGGATGAGCAGGAAGAAATCATCCATTATTTAAGAAAACGTCCGATGTATAAGATTATCGGGAAGAATATACTGGTCCATGCCGGAATCGATACGGAAGGCATCGACTATGACAGTCTTGAAACGTTGATGGCTGCACAGAAACCGGACAGACTTTTGTGGGAGACAAAACCATTTTACTGCAATCCGCTGAAGATGAAAGATCCGGAAGTTCGTGTCTTTTTTGGACATATGTTTTCTCTGATCATAAGACAGGATCGGGGCGAACTTTTGGATTCCACAGAGGTGTGGAAAGATGTTAATCGGCTGGGAATGGATTGTGGATATGCCTTCGGCGGGAAAATGGTCATGTATTGTTTGGATACAGATCGGGTATATTATCTGACGAGTTCGGGAGTGCTTTACGATAAAGTGGTAAACTGGTAATGTATTAGAAAAAATGCTTGATTTTTCATAGGATATCGTGTAGTATTGTTCGAGTACACACAAATGTACTTTATAGACGGACATACGGCTGAATATGATATAAAAGGAGAATTTACAATGGAAAAGAAATTAAGAGTAGGAATACTTGGTGCGACAGGAATGGTAGGACAGAGATTTATTTCTCTTCTTGAAAATCATCCATGGTATGAAGTTGTTGCAGTAGCAGCAAGTCCGCGTTCTGCTGGAAAAACTTATGAAGAGGCGGTAGGTGCCCGTTGGAAGATGACTACACCAATGCCGGAAGGTGTTAAAAAGCTTGTAGTCATGAATGTAAATGAAGTTGAAAAAGTTGCCGCTGAAGTCGATTTTGTCTTCAGTGCTGTAGATATGACAAAAGAAGAAATACGTGCGATTGAAGATGCCTATGCAAAGACAGAGACACCGGTTGTATCCAATAACAGTGCACATCGCTGGACACCGGATGTACCGATGGTCGTTCCTGAAATTAATCCGGAACATTTTGAGGTCATTGAATCCCAGAAAAAACGTCTTGGAACAACACGCGGTTTTGTGGCAGTTAAACCAAACTGCTCCATCCAGAGTTATGCACCGGTGCTTACAGCATGGAAGGAATTTGAACCGGTAGAAGTTGTTGCAACAACCTATCAGGCAATTTCCGGTGCAGGAAAAACTTTTAAAGACTGGCCGGAAATGGTTGGAAATATTATCCCGTTTATCAGCGGTGAAGAAGAAAAGAGTGAACAGGAGCCGCTCAGACTCTGGGGCGAGGTGAAAGATGGCGTAATCGTCAAAGCGTCCAGCCCGGTAATTACAACCCAGTGTATCCGAGTACCTGTTTTAAATGGCCATACAGCTGCTGTATTTGTTCGCTTTGCAAAGAAACCGACAAAAGAAGAATTGATCGATCGTATCCGCAATTTCAAAGGTGAACCTCAGGAATTAAATCTTCCGAGTGCACCAAAGCAATTTATCCAGTATCTTGAAGAAGATAATCGTCCTCAGATCAATCTGGATGTGGATTACGAAAATGGCATGGGTATTTCCGTTGGTCGTCTTCGTGAAGATACGGTATATGATTATAAATTTGTTGGTGTATCCCATAATACGATTCGTGGTGCAGCAGGCGGCGCAATTCTCTGTGCGGAAATGTTGACTGCAAAAGGATATATTCAGGCGAAATAAATTAAAATGATAAAGGGGCCAGGTTATTCCGGCCCTTTTAGTGTAATGTGGGTGGCTTATATGGGAGAAAAAAAGGTTTCAATTGTTGATGTGGCAAAGGCTGCAGGCGTTTCGACTGCCACCGTATCCAGAGTTGTGAACCGGCTTGGCGGTTATTCCGAGAAAACGGAGAAAAGAGTTCAGGAAACAATTAAGGCATGCGGATTTCGGCCAAATGTAAATGCCATTGGACTTCGGACAAAGAAAAGCCGGAGTGTGGGTGTGATCGTGCCGGATATTACAAATGAGTTTTTTGCCAAAATCGTTCGGGCACTGGATGTGTTTTTCAGTCAATACAATTATTCGGTGTTGATCTGTAATTCGAACGATGATCCAATTTTGGAGGAACAGCGTGTACAGGATATGCTGGATAAAAATATTGACGGCCTGATCTATGTGTCGGGGATGGAAAATATCAGTACACTGCTTGAAAAGGAAAATATTCCTACGGTGTTTATTGACCGTCTGCCCCATAATGCGGAATGGTCTGTCCAGTCTGATAATTATCAGGGCGGATATCTCGCAGGAAAAGAACTGTGTGAACAGGGCTGCAAGAAACCGCTGCTGATCTATGACTGTGAATTGCCGTCTTCGATCCAGGAACGGAAAAGAGGATTTCTGGCAGCATTGTCGGAATTTGGAAGGTCATGTGAAGGCGATTATCTTGTTCCATGTTTTGCCGGTTATCAGGAGACAAAAGA
>JAXJRF010000030.1:0-5898 GCA_036310765.1 Frisingicoccus sp. | reverse complement strand
TATCTTCGCAGATGCTTTTAATTATTTAATCTACAACGGAGAACAGGTGATTCACTCGGAAGACCTGCATACATTAGATACTACAGCAATTGCTGTTCCTTATGGTGCAGATGGTGTTGGTGTTCCTGTTCAAAAATATCGGGACGAACTAAAATATCTGAATGCGAAAACAGATGAATCCTCTGTGTATCTGATTTTTGGAATTGAGAATCAATCGGATATACATTATGCCATGCCTGTTCGGAACATGGTATATGATGCACTTCAGTATGCGGCACAAGTCAATCAAATCGCTGCAAAACATCGAAGAGACAAAAGGCAAAAATCAGCGGGCAGAAAACATCGGACATCAGGTGAGTATCTGACAGGTTTTTATAAAGATGATCGAATTGTACCTGTGATCACATTAGTTATCTATTTTGGTCCTGACCAGTGGGATGGACCAACAACACTTCACGATATGCTGGAGATCAACGATCCCGATATTCTGGCATTTGTTCCTGACTATAAGATAAATTTAATTGCACCTGCCCTTATAACGAAAGATGAAATGATGAAATTGACAACGAGCTTGAGAGAAGTGTTGTTATTCATAAAATACTCGAAAGATAAAAACCAGCTGCAAAATTTATTGACAGACAACAAACGTTTCCAAAACATCGATAGAAAAGCAGTCCAGGTCATTAATACAGTAACTCATTCAGATTTAAAAGCAGAGGAAAGTGAGGACGGTGAGAGTATGTGTATCGCATTGGATCAGATACGGGAGGAATATAAGGAAGAAGGTCGCATGGAAGGCAGAAGAGAAGGGCGTGCAGAAGGCAGAAAAGAAGGGCTTATGGAAGGCAGAAGAGAAGGTCATGCAGAAGGTAGATTGGAAGGACGCACAGAAGAGCGAATTGCTCTAGCTGTAAGAATGCTGAAAACAGGCGAATATTCTATTTCACAGATAGCAGGTATAACATTGCTGTCAGAGGAAGAAATAGAGACATTAAGCCAGAAAAACGGCATGTAAATTGTAAATGTTAATAACATTAAAAGGGGGCTACGATTTTCGTAGCCCTAAACTTTTATTTAGAATCAAATTTTTCTTCGCAATAAATACAACGATAGGTGCGTGTTTCGGCATCTGTCAATTTAAAGATCTGAGGCAATTCCTGTTCTACTGAGGAAATGCAACGAGGATTTTTACAACGGATCACATTTTTGATTGTTTCAGGTAAATGTGGTTTCTTTTTTTCTACAATCTGTCCGCCTCTGATAATATTGACTGTGATACGGTCATCAATAAATCCAAGGATATCCAGATCAAGATTCATATCGCCCTGCACTTTGATCATGTCTTTTTTACCCATCTTGTTGCTTGTTGCATTTTTAATAATAGCAACCTGAAGATCGAGCTTATCCAGACGGAGATATTTATAAATATCCATACTTTTACCAGCACCAATATGATCGATTACATAGCCATCTTCAATACCACTGATATTTAACATAATTCCACCCCCAGAAGTTTCATGATTAATGCCATACGTACATAAACACCGCATTCAGCCTGCTTGAAATAAGCAGCTCTCGGATCATTGTCCACTTCAACAGATATTTCATTGACACGTGGAAGTGGATGGAGTACCAGCATATCTTCTTTAGCTAAAGCCATCTTGTTCATGTCGAGAATATATTTATCTTTCAAACGGATATAATCTTCTTCGTTAAAGAAACGTTCCTTCTGGACACGAGTCATGTAAAGGATATCCAGTTCCGGCATAACTTCTTCCAAATCTTCTGTTTCAATAAAATTCATGTTGTTTTTCTGGAGAACTTCTTTGCGGATGTAAGATGGAATCTTCAATTCTTCAGGAGAAATTAACACAAATCGGATGTTTGGATAACGTACTAATGCACTGATCAGGGAATGAACGGTACGTCCGAACTTTAAATCACCGCACAAACCGATGGTGAGATTATCCAAACGGCCTTTTAAAGAATGAATCGTTAAAAGGTCTGTGAGAGTCTGTGTTGGATGCTGATGACCACCGTCACCGGCATTGATCACAGGGATGGAAGAGTGGGTTGCAGCAACCAGAGCAGCACCTTCCTTTGGATGGCGCATAGCAGCAATGTCTGCATAGCAGGAGACAACACGAATCGTATCGGCAACGCTTTCTCCTTTGGATGCGGAACTGTCATTACCGCTAGAAAAACCAAGAACACTGCCGCCGAGGTTTAACATGGCAGCTTCAAAGCTGAGTCGGGTACGGGTGCTTGGTTCATAGAAGAGAGTTGCCAGTTTTTTGCCATGACAAACTTCACTGTAACGGCTTCGGTCTTTTGCAATATCCTCCGCAAGCAGAAGGAGTTCTTCTGTTTCTTCAACGGAAAAATCTAATGGATTAATTAAATGTTTCATAGACACCTCCATTGTCTTTATGCTTTTTTCTATGTATCTATAATAATATAAATCAACATATTATACCATAAATTTTTGATTAAATACATAAAAAATGATGAATCATAAAGAATTAATATTTGACACTAAATAATGACTATGCTATTCTTTTTTGATACTGTGATGATAAGGAGTTTAAAATGATCCATAATATATGTGAAGAGATTAATGAAGGGAAAAATGTTCGTGAGAATCTGATCCAGTTGAACCAGCTGATTAAGACAGATAAGGATATGGATGTCTTTTTGGATGAATATTATGAATACGAAACGTGTTTTATTGGTTTGTTGGATGATGAAGATGCAAAAGTAAGAAAGAATATTGTTAAACTTTTGGGTAAAGTCGGAGATCCGGTGTTATTAAAACCTCTGTTTGAACATTATCAGGCAGAAAATACCCAGTTCTTAAAGGCGGATTATCTGTCAGCTATGGTTTCATTTGAATATGAAACCTATTTACCGCAGCTGAAAGAACGCAGGGAAACTTTGGAAGGTCAGGAACGGACCAAACATTCCATCGAAGAAATGAAACAGCTTCAAAAACTGATCTGGAAACTGGAACCGCCGAAGAAACATACATTTTATAAGAAGGACAGAAATGAAAATATTCTTTTAATTGTTCCAAGAGGCCATGAGGCGGCAGTTATGGAAGAGATTCAGAAGATTCCGGATACCGAAGGAAAAGCAATTGCCGGTGGCTGTCTGGTAAAGACAGGCCATTTGGATATGGTGGCAAAAATTCGTACCTATCAGGCCATTTTATTTGATTTCTATCCGAAGACGATCCATTCTTTTGAGGGTGCAGATATCGGAAAAGAGATTATGGAAGGCGGGCTGGTTGATTTTATTCAAAAACGGCACAAAGAAAGCCATGCCTTTCTGTTCCGAGTGGACATTAAAGGCGTTAAGGATATGACAAAGAAGAATCAGATGGCTAGAACACTGTCTCTTTATGTGGAAGAACACAGTGATGGCAGGATGATCAATGAACCCTCCATGTATGAGGTCGAAATTCGGGTAATCGCAGGAGCTAAGGGCGTTCGCGTATTCTTGAAATTGTCTGCAATGAAGGATGAAAGATTTATGTATCGCAAATATGCGATGGCGACGTCGATGCAGCCGGCAAAGGCAGCACTTATGATGCATTATCTGAAACCTTATATGAAGGAAGAGGCCAATATTCTTGATCCGTTTTGCGGTACAGGAACACTTTTGATCGAGCGGGCATTTGCAGGAGCGTATAAGAGTCTGTACGGTCTGGATATTTCCGGACAGGCTGTGCAGGCCGCATGGGAAAACAGTCAGAGAGCAAAAAAAGTACTGAATCTAGTACAAAGAAATTTTAATGACTTTAAACATGAGTATACATTTGATGAGATTATTACCGACATGCCGCGTCAGTCTGCTCATATGAAATACAAACAATTGGAATACTTATATCAGCTGTTGTTTGTGCGGAGCCGGGAACTGATGGCTGAGAAAGCGGTTATGGCGGTTTATTGTGAAGATGCTCAGATGATGGAACGCTGCCTTAATGAAAATAAGTGGCTGACAAGGGTGAAAAAGATTCCTATGAGTAAAGATCAGACATCCTGGCTTTATATTTTACGAAAACTTTACAATTAACTAACTAAAATGATAAAAAATGGCTAAAAATCGACAGTATATCGGTCATTTAAGAGAAAAAAATTCAGAGTCTTGAAAAAGGGTATAGTGTCATGCTAATATTTTCTGTGGGAAATAGTTATATTATATAGGATATTTCCGATTTGATTAAAAAATTCATAAGAATTTTGGGAGGAAAAAGGAATATGTCGATTACAGATATTGAAATGCTGTTTAAATTCGTCGGCGGACTGGGTATGTTCTTATATGGCATGAATGTCATGGCGGATGGTCTTCAAAAATCTGCCGGAGGAAGGATGAAACAGCTCCTTGGTGTTCTGACAAGTCATCGTCTGTTGGGTGTTTTGGTCGGAGCACTGGTCACCGCGGTCATCCAGAGTTCGTCTGCAACAACGGTCATGGTTGTCGGTTTTGTAAATGCAGGTATTTTGAATCTGCTTCAGGCCGTTGGCGTTATTATGGGTGCGAACATTGGTACAACGATCACAGCGTGGCTCGTATCTATGAGTGAATGGGGAGCAATGTTGAAACCGGAATTTTTTGCACCTGTACTCATAGGAATTGGTGCTTTTATCCTGTTGTTCAGCAAAAAGGATAAGCTCCGCCAGGCTGCCGAAATTCTCATTGGTTTTGGTGTGCTCTTCGTTGGTCTGAGTTTTATGTCTGGTGCGATCAAACCGTACAGAGATCTTCCAATCTTTGCAACAGCATTCCAGACCCTTGGCAAGAATCCAATCCTTGGTATTCTTACCGGTGCCATTGTAACAGCAGTTATCCAGAGTTCGTCTGCATCGGTCGGTATTTTACAGACGCTGGCGTTAAACGGTGTGGTTTCATGGAGTTCAGCCGTTTATATTACATTAGGTCAGAATATTGGTACATGTGTTACAGCCCTTCTTTCTTCAGCAGGTGCAAACCGTACAGCGAAAAGAGCGGCTACGATCCATTTCCTGTTTAATTTTATCGGTGCCATTGTTTTTGGGGTTCTTATGTTTGTGTTATTTTTCATGAATCCGGAATGGGGCAACAGCATGATTTCCAGTACGGAGATTTCCATGTTCCATACGGTTTTCAATATTACCAACACGATCATTATGTTCCCATTTGGCAAGGCACTTGTAGAGCTTTCCGGAAAAATCGTTCGTGAAAAACCGGCAGAACTTTCTGCGGCACAGATTTCTGAAGAAGAAATCCTTGAGCGTCCACATTTGGATTATCGTGTAATGAATACACCTTCCTTTGCGATGCAGAGTGTGATTGAGCAGGTTATTCATATGGGTGAGCTGGCAAAACAGCATTTGGAAATTGCCATGGACAGCGTATTCCTTGTCAGTGAAGAGAAGATCAAGGAAGCGGAAGTTTACGAAAGAACGATGGATGTCTTTGAAAAGGATCTGACAGAGTATCTTGTGCGTTTAAGTCATGAGGCTTTGGCAGAGGATCAGATTGAAACCGTAAGTCATTTAATGTTTACTGTCAGTGATTTTGAACGTATTGGCGATCATTGTGATAATATTACAGAGCTGGCTCAAAATCTTGTGGATGGAGATATTCAGTTATCTATGGATGCCATTCAGGATTTGAAAGATATGCAGGCGGTTGTTACAAACGCTGTGGATCTTTCAATTGAAGCACGACGCAAAGAATCTGTTATGGATGCAAAACGTGTGTATATGCTGGAAGATGAAGTGGATAATATGGAAGAAGAATATCGTCAGAGCCATATGCAGCGTCTGACACGTGGTTTATGTTCAGCAGATAAAGGTGTCGTATTCCTTGATATTCTCAATAACCTTGAACGTATTTCGGACCATGCTGTTAATG
>JAXJRF010000029.1:0-13026 GCA_036310765.1 Frisingicoccus sp. | reverse complement strand
GCCTCATAAGCAAATACAGAGCCGAACAGACCTGCACCTACAATTAAATAATCATATTTCATTCTTATATCCTCCAATCATCAGGCTTTAACCTTCGCCATTCGCACCAGTCGTCTATATTTTTCCCTGCAGTCAAATTTTACCTTTTTCTTCCATTCAACCATACCGTACTGCTGCACAATCTTCAATGCATCCTGGGCCAGCTGCTGCTTATTATCTCCCTGATATGGAATCAGATCCTGCATTAAAAACTCAATGAACCATTCAAAATAGTCCTTGCCCCAACGGCTGATCCAGCCTTTTTCATGCCAGTATTTTGTGATAATTCCCAGATTTTTCACATGCTGTCCCAATTTCTTTTCCATTTCACTGTTATACTGGTGCATAAAAGATCCCTGTCTGAAACATTGATAATAGTGAAGGCGATCTCTTATAAACAAAATCTTACCGGCCTGAGGCACCGATTTAAACAGAAAGACAATATCCTCACCAAAAGGAATATCCTCAGGGAAAAGCAACTGATATTTTTTCAGGAAGTCGTTGGAATAGGCATGATTCCATGTAAAAGGCATGCCATTTTGCTCTTTAAACAACGCGTCCGGTTCGAATGTCTTATAAAATTTATTCCGACTCTTTAAATGCCATTTCACCCATTCATCCGGTTCCGGAATCGAAGGAAATGGTTTGGAACCAAAAACGATAATATCCGCACCATAATTCAGCCGTTCCTCGTAAATCCGTTCACAGGCATCCAGGGCAAGATAATCATCCGAATCCAAAAACAGCAGCATTTCACCTGTAGCTACTTTGATACCCGCATTTCTTGCAGAAGCCACACCGCCGTTTTCCTTGTCGATCAACTGAATGCGATCATCCAGCTCCATATATTTTTTTATAACATCTACCGAATGATCTTTTGTTCCGTCATTAACTCCAATAATTTCAATGTCCAATAAAGTCTGATGAATCACACTTTCCAGACACCGGCTCAGATATTTTTCCACATTATATATGGGGATAATTATCGAGACTTTCGGTCTTTTAACCATGTTAAACCTCCCGCAATCTTTTTGCATCCCAATTTAAATGTATAAACAACACCATCGTCTTTAATGCTCTGAATACCGCCAAGGAATTTTCTCGGGAAGAAGGTGATCAGGCGTCCGATCTTATAGGAATAGGAGTTCTTAATCTCTCTCAATTCCTTTGTGGAATATCCCGGCTGATTCAATGCTTTTTCTGTATAGTAGCCAATCGGATCCTCTACCATTTTTTTCACATCATTCCACTTATATTTTTCAAAATAGCTTGGATTCATGGCACCGCTGGCAAAATCCTCTTTGAACTCTTCGGACGCCCGTTCCAGAAACAGGAATTTGTATTTCGTCGTCAGTCTTTCAAAGTTCCAGATATATGTGTCGTATTTGATCCGCTTACTTACATATTCCAGTTCTCCCCGGTTCACCGGATTCGTATCGAGAAACTTCTGAATTTCCGCATATTCATCGCAGACACAATAAATTTTTCCCGGATTATTGACCGATGAACTTTCATTGTCCTGACGGTAATGCAGATAAGCCTCCTGGAGAAGCTGAACGCGTTTTGCCTGGGCCATAACTTTAAAATTAAAGGATGTATCCTGGAAGGACGCTCCCGGAGTTTCATTAAATCGGATACCATTTTCCCGGATAAAATCTCTGCGGTAGATGGCCGACCAGATGCTTGGCTTTATATTGAAAAATTCAACCATCTCCATCGGTGCTTTAAAATCCGTTGCCGGGCAGAATGTCTTTCCGGCTCTTACCTTGGAAACAATCTCCACCTTTTCATTTTTCTCTTTCGGAACCGAGTAATAAAAATAAAATCCCGACTTCACCACATCCAGACGATTCTTGCTGGCCGTTTCATAAAGCTTTTCAAACATATCCGGTTCTGCGTAATCATCCGATTCCACAATACCGATATATTCACCCTGTGCCATATCAAATCCCCTGTTCATGGAATTGCCGTAACCACTGTTTGGTTTTGTGATCACCTTCACGCGGGCATCCTTTGCCGCATATTCCCGAATAATGTCCGGCGAAGAATCTGTGGAACCGTCATCCACACAAATAATTTCAATATTTTTTAATGTCTGATTTACAATACTGTCCAGACACTGTTTTAAATATTTTTCTACATTATAAATTGGAACTACAATCGAAACTTTTGGCTCTGCCATATCTTTCCTCCTGATTATTCAATATCTAAATATTTATTCCAGAAATCTGTACGGATCAATTTTTTATAATTCACTCTGTATTCCCGGCATACGGTATCAAATCGTTTGTCGATCAGACAGAAGACTTTAAAAAGCTGAATATAGGCTTTGATCAGATTCTTTTTGCTCCGTTTGACCCCCACACCGTTGCCGTTATTGTCCACATAGATGACTTCTTTCCTGCGGTATAACTCATAAATATTCGGCCATGGAATGACCACCTTCGGCTTATCACCCTTCGCCGGAAAGAAAGTGCCGTTCATAGATGCAATACGGAAAAGACGTACAGGGAGAGACGGTACCGGTTCTTCCTCCCGATAATTTTCCAAATCCTCCGCTGTAAGGCCATGATAGCCTTCGTATTGTTCCAATGGACGGGATACATAATTATATTTTGCCAGCTCTTTGTGCAATTCAAGTGTATCGGTCTCATAAAACCATTCAAAGCCGCGCAAAAAATCCACTGCCCCTTTCAGGTTCAGGCTGACATACTTATAGCGATATTTACCGATATTGCTGCTGACCGCAATAAACAGCTCTTTTTTAAAGTCCTTTTTACTATAATCCGGGTAATGGATCGCATTGATAATCCCCAGATTTCGAATATCATAATATTCAACTGCTCCCGGCAGCTTATTCTGGAAAGCCTCATGCCACACGCAGATTCCATTGAGCAGGATAAAGCCCGCTGCCCGAAGGCCAAACTCAATATCGTCCCGATGTAAAAATAATGGCAACGGCAGCTCATATTTCTGAATCTGAGATACAGGGATACAGGAATACCACCATCCCACATATTCCACCGGTTCTTCCACTTCATTGCGCACCACATCCTCTGGCACGCTCAGATCATAATCCATCTTTAACGCTTCAATATTTCCCCGGTTCCATCTGGCACCACTTTCGTACTGGAGCGTTGGCTCATCCAAGCGCAGGAGAGCCCCTCCGATGACATATTCCCTATATTCCGGTTTCAGCACAGTCAAAAAGACATAGTTTCGCTCCAGCGAGGCCGGTGCGATCATGGCATCATCATCCATCAGCAAAATATGACTCACTTTTTGACTTCCCTTCATATGTTCAAGCATTGTGCGTGTAAAGCCACCTACACCGCCCAAATTTTTATTCTGAACAAGCAAAATATCCGGATGATCAAAGGTTTCTTTTTCCAGAGTCCCCGCATTGTCCGAAATGCAGACACTAAAATGACCATAGGATAAAGCATCCGGATTGTCCAGAATTGCCTTTTTAAGCAGATCCATATTACGTTTAACATAGGCTTCCCGTTTAAACGTACATATACCGATACCAATCTGAATATCCGCTTTTTCCAATAGATCCAGAGTTCCGTAGAAACCTCCAAAAACTTTCGTGTTCTCTTCCTTCGAAGTAATCACAAGACCCAGTATCCCTTCCTCTGGAAGTTTACCCATATGGATGCGAAAACTCATCCGTTTTTCCGCTCTCAGTTCAACCTTTCTGAGTAGTTTTGAAAACATCCGCTCCCCGATACATTTCTTGTGATAAACAGCCACCGAAACATGACCGCAAAAATCCAGGGTAAAGTCAACCTGCTTTACCTGGGTATATTTCCGCCATTTTCCGGCAGAAAAACTGTTAAAATAGGACATTAAATCCAAAACGCCGTTTTCACCCATAGTGAAAATGCCCTGGTCAAGAAAAACCTTTGCATCTCCGTTTTTGTAATAGAGATCTTTTTCCATCTCCGGGCTTTCAGGCAATACCATTCTCTGTAAAATCATAGAACATCCCCAATCTAATTCCGGGTTACCTGCATATATTCGTCACAAACCTCATCCACCAATCCGCTCTTTACCACATGACCATGGTCTAACCAGATAGCATGATCACAAAGTTCCCGAACGGAATGAATATCATGGGACACGTAAAGAAGTGTCGTTCCACCGTCCAGCATCTCATGCATTCTCTTGTAACATTTCTGCTGGAACTGATAATCTCCAACCGATAAAATCTCATCCACCACAAGAATATCCGGACGCACCATCGTTGCAATTGCAAAACCAAGACGTGCCTGCATACCGGAAGAAAAGTTTTTGATCGGTACATCCAGGAAATCATGGAGCTCTGCAAAATCCACAATCTCATCAAAATGCTGCTCCATAAACTTTCTTGTATGACCCAAAACGGTTCCATTTAAAAATATATTCTCTCTGGCCGTCATGTTGTAGTCAAAACCGGCTCCCAACTCGATAAGCGGTGCAATACTTCCGTTAATCCGGATACTTCCTTTATAAGGTTTTAAAATACCGCAGGTAGATTTCAAAAGCGTAGATTTTCCCGAACCGTTGACCCCGATCAACCCCCAGGATTCTCCCCGCTTAACTTTCAAAGTAACGTCCTGCAATGCCAGAAATTCCTGAAACATCAGTTCCCGGCGAATCAATTTAACAAAATATTCTTTCAGATCGCTTATTTTTTCCGATGCCAGATTAAACCGGATCGTCACATGATCAATATCTACAATATAATCCTGTTCCATCTTCTGCACTCCTATAAATATAAGATGAATTTATCCTGCGTTTTTTTGAATACAAACAATCCAAAAATAAGCATGACAAAAGCCCATATCCATCCGCCAACAAAAATCCGCATCGTTGGAAAACATCCGTATAAAACCAGATCGCGGAAATGCTGCACATAATAATATGCCGGATTAAACCATTCAACGAGCGTCCGCAGCCAGGAAGGCAGCAGCTCGATCGGATAAAACAGCGGTGTTACATAGTTCCAGGCAACAAGAAATGCTCCGTAAATATACTGGATATCGCGGAAAAAGACATTGGCTGCCGACAGGAAAAATCCCATTCCGCAGGCAAAAATATAAACCTGAAGTACCAGCACCGGTGTCGCAAGCAGATAGGGTGTAAACTTTGCTCCGGTGACAACCATAACAATAAGCAGTGCTCCCAAAGAGAACACAAAATCCATCATCGTGCTTGTAATCTTGGATAATGTAAAAATATATTTCGGCACATAAATCTTTTTGATCAACGGGCCATTATCCAAAACCGAATACATGGCCATCGTCGTTGAATTTCGAATAAAGTCGAAAACACTCTGTCCTGCCAGTAAATATACAGCATAATTATCAATACCGGCACGAAACATCTGGGAAAACACAAGCGTCATGACAAGCATGATCAATAAAGGATTTAAAATGCTCCACAGATACCCCAGAAAACTCCGGCGGTATTTTAATTTTAAATCCCGGACAACCAGTTCCCTCAATAAATCTTTATATCTGAATAATGTATAAAACTGACTTTGAATCAGATTCATGATCTGTAACTCCTCACATTAACTCTATATCATTTGTATTTTGTCCAGCATATGCAGATCAGTAAGAATTTCTGCGATGCTTAAATGCCAGCACTGCTGCCGGAAAAAGCAGAAAATCAGAATAACGCAGCAGCCATACTGCCTTGTTTTTCACTCGTTTCCATGCTCCCGGATTTCGTCTTTTCATAAAACGATCCAGCTTGATAGCCTCTTTACGCATACCACTGCCCAATGGGAAACTGATATAGATCTTCATCTGACTTCCGATCATCCAGCCAAGAATATCGTTCATATAATCCCGCTGAGCCTCCGTCAGCTTTCCGTCCATCTTCTCCACATAATGCTCCAGCCGAAGAAGAACATGAAGATGATTCTTCAGATTGGACTGCATCTTTTTAATGGACATACTCTGATTCGGAAGTCCGAGGCGGTATCTGTATACAGACGGTTCAAAAAATAAAAATGTATTTACATATGGTATCGGAAATGTGATATATTCCATATCCACATAAAACATATGCTCATCCATCTTCATATTCATTTTTCTGAGAATCTCTGTTTTAATCGTCATGGCATGCATCGGAACACTTGTCTTTCCAACAATCTCTTCCAGCCGGTAAACCCGTCCATACTCCAGATTTTCAAAAGGCTGCTCCTGAAGTCTGGCAGGCTTTCTGGTTGTGTGATCGATCATCGTATAATTACTTCCAAGAACGTCCACATCCACCCGTTTCAGCATTTTGATCAGACGACAGAAATTCGTTGTATCCACCCAGTCATCGCCATCCACCACTTTGAAGTACTGGCCTGCTGCCTCTTCAATACCCCGGTTGATGGTCGAACCATGTCCGCCATTTTCCTTGGTGATCACTCGGAATGTCGCCGGATAAGCTTCCTCATACCGCTTTCCAATCGCTTCTGTACGGTCCGAAGAACCGTCATTGACAATAAGAACTTCCAAATCATCCATAATATCCGGATGAACAAAACTTCGAAGTCCCTCATCCAGGTAAGCCTCCACATTATAGGCCGGCACAACCACTGTTAATATCTTTTTACTCATAGCAAGTTCTTCTTTCCCTATTTTAATACTCTATTAGCATCTTTCTATTTTATAGCTTTTATGCATATTTGTCAACGAACAGGCCTTCCATCCCGATGCTGTGAAATCCTTTGATTGGAAGTGTATAATAGCATTTGACGCGGAGAAATAATAACCGTATAATGAAATCTATAAATATTATAGGAGACTGCTATGATAAAAAACGATACGATACGTACCGACAGCACCACCCCTTTTGTGTCTGTTGTCATTCCGGTACGAAATGAATACAACTATATCCGTTCCTGTCTGGATTCCATTCTCCGTCAGGATTATCCAAAAAACCGGCTGGAAATTCTCCTTGCCGTTGCCCCTTCCGATGATGGTACCGAAGAGATCATTATGGAATATCAGAAAAAGTATGACTACATCCATATGCTGACAAATGAAAAAAGCACCATTTCCCATGGTGTAAATATGGGAATCCATGCAGCAAAAGGCGAATATATTGTACGCCTGGATGCCCACACCGAATTTGCTCCGGACTATATTTCCAAATGTATCGAATATCTTCTGAAGACAGGTGCCGATAATGTGGGCGGTCCAACAAAAGTTAAAGGAAAGACACCGATCCAGCGTGCCGTTGCCGCCGCCTATTATTCCTCATTTGCTCTGGGAGGCGGAAAACAGCATATCAAAGATTACGAAGGCTACAGTGACACTGTATCTTTCGGTGCATTTAAAAAGTCCACTGCCGAAGCTGTGAACTGTTTTGATGAGGAATTGATTCTAAACGAGGATGATGATTTTAATTTCAAGATCAGTGAAATGGGCGGAAAAATCTTTATTACCCCTAAGATCCGCAGCTTCTATTATCCGAGAGACAGCTATAAAGGACTTGTGAAACAATATTTTGGCTATGGATTATGGAAGGTTGCCGTTATTAAAAAGCATAAAAAACCGGCGCGCATCTCCCATCTTATCCCGATGCTTTTCGTCCTTTTTCTCATTCCAGGCGGTTTGATTTCATTATTTTCAAAACGTGTACGAAAGCTTTACCTTTCCATTATCGGACTGTATTTCGGATTGGATATTGCGGCATCCTTCAGCCTGAAGGAAGTGGATGATCAGGATGGTATCATGCTTCGTTTCCGTCTGATCCTTATCCATTTTTTGCTTCATATATCCTATGGATGCGGATTTCTTGCCGGCATTTATAAATTCATACTCAACGACAAAGAGGGTACGCATTAAGCGTACCCCCTGTTTTTTTAGGATGGATAATTACTGAACTTTCATTTTATTTCATAGATTCGATCAATGCATCTGCAAGAGATACGAATTCCGGTCCATTGGATTCATTCGCTGAGGAGTTAATGCTGACCTGTGAACCAAGCACCATACATTCTTTTAATTCTTCTTCAATATAATTTTTCATAAGGCCTCCGGACTTGATTGCCCAGCTTCCATTTTCAATAATACCAAAGGTACGTTTCTGGAAATTAAGCCCCTTCAGGTGATGTAAGAAATCGTACATTACCGGATAAATATTTAAGTTGTAAGTAACTGAAGCCAGAACGATATGACTGTACTTAAAGGCCTCTGCAACCAGATAGGACACGTGTGTATTGGATACATCATAAACAGCCACGTTGGTCATACCCTTCTCACAGAGTGTGGATGCCAGCTGCTGAGCCGCTGCTTCCGTATTGCCATACATCGAAGCGTAAACAATCAGGACACCTTTTTCTTCCGGCTCATATCTGCTCCACTTATCATGTTTATCAATATAGTATCCCAGATCTGTACGCCATACAGGACCATGAAGCGGACAGAACATCTTGATCGGAACAGTGGATGCTTTCTGAAGTAAAAGCTGAACAAATGGTCCGTATTTACCTACGATATTTGTAAAATATCTTCTTGCATCATCAATCCAGTCTCTGTCAAAATTCACTTCATCATTGAAAAGTTTTCCGTCCAGAGATCCAAAGCTGCCAAAGGCATCTGCGGAGAAAAGGACACCGTTTGTCGTATCAAATGTCACCATTGCCTCCGGCCAGTGTACCATTGGTGCTGCCACGAAAGTGACGGTATGTTTTCCGAAACATCTCACATCGCCTTCTTTAACTTCATCCTTACGGTCTTCTACGTTAAATCCGAACTGATGCATAAACATAAATGCTTTTTCGTTGCTGATAACCACACAGTTTGGATAACGGATCAGAACTTCTTCCATTGAAGCTGCGTGATCCGGTTCCATATGGTTGATCACCAGATAATCCAGATCCGCACCGTTCAGAACTTCTTCGATATTTTTCAGGAACTCCCGACATCCGGACCAGTCCACTGTATCAAACAAAACGGTCTTTTCATCCATAAGAAGATAGGAGTTGTAAGACACGCCTCTTGGAATCGGATGAATATTCTCAAATAAATGGAGTCGTTTGTCATTAACGCCAACCCAATATAAATCTTCTGTAACCTTTCTTACACAACTCATACTTTTAACCCCCCTATTCTACACTTCTTTCGAAGATGGTATAAAATTCTCTTTCTCTTCACCGCAGTCCGGGCAAGTCCAGTCTTCCGGCAAATCTTTGTAGCTTGTACCTGGACGTACATCCGCTTCGTCATCGCCATTCTCTGGGATGTACTCATAACCGCAGCCAAGGCATACATATCTGCCTACCGGTGCCGGCATTGGCTCATCCACAGCTGCTCTTTTCATTTTCACCATCGGCGGTGCCGGCTGTTTTGGATTACCATCGTCCAAAGCTTTTGACAATAATGGAAGAATTTCATTAACATCTCCTACAATACCATAATCTGCATTTTTGAAAATAGGAGCGTTTGCATTTGTATTAATCGCAACAATTGTTGCTGCGTCCTTGATACCTTTAAGATGCTGACCTGCACCGGAGATACCGCAGGCAATATAAAGATTACCGGTAAATTTCTGTCCGCTCATACCCACATAACGGTTCAACGGAACATAACGAAGCTGTTCTGCCACCGGTCTTGATGAACCGACTGCTGCACCTGCTGCTGCCGCAAGATCGCGAATCAACTGCATATTTTCCTGACTTCCAATACCTTTTCCGGCACTGACAACTCTTTCCGCCTGAATGATCGGCGTATCGATATCAATACCTACGGTAAAGTCATGTCCATCCGCCTTTAAAGCTTCCACAAGCTGTTCCACCTGTTCTTCAGCAGTTCCTTCAGAAAACATAATTTTCTTTCTTGGACCTGTGATCCCAGCTTTTTTCTTGTTTTTTACAGGAGCATTGGTTGCCTTTGCTGCTTTACCTAAAATATGTGATGCAATAACTACATTCTGAATTTCATTTGTACCTTCATAAATTGTACAGATTCTGGCATCACGATAAGCTCTTTCAACTTCCATACCCTTGAGGTAACCGGTTCCGCCAAATACCTGAAGTGCTTCACTTACGATTTCAAGACAGACATCGGACGCATACTTTTTAGCCATTGCTGACTCCATACCGTATGGTTCGTGATTTTCTTTTAATTCTGCCGCACTGTATACAAGAAATCTTGCTGCCCGAAGCTTTGTCGCCATTTCTGCAACCTTAAACTGAATTGCCTAAAGCTGAGCGATCGGTGCATTAAACTGTTCTCTTTCCTTTGCATATTCAACTGCTGCTTCGTATGCACCCTGGGCAATACCCAATGCCTGGGCTGCAATACCAATTCGGCCGCCGTCCAGAGTGGACATGGCAATTTTAAATCCATCGCCTTCTTTTCCAAGAAGATTTTCTTTTGGAACTTTTACATTGTTAAAAAGAAGCTGGGCTGTTGCTGATGAACGGATACCCATTTTGTCATAATGATCGCCAAAGGTAAATCCGTCCCATCCTTTTTCCACAATAAAGGCACTGATTCCCTTTGTTCCAATTCCCGGCGTTGTTACCGCAAAGATAACATATGTATCTGCCTCGCCGCCGTTTGTAATAAATATTTTTTCACCATTTAAAATATAATAATTGCCTTTAAGTTCTGCTGTTGTTTCTGTTCCGCCTGCATCCGAACCTGCATTCGGCTCTGTCAGACCAAAGGCACCGATTTTTTCACCATTTGCCAAAGGAACTAAATATTTCTGTTTCTGCTCTTCTGTTCCGAATGCGAAAATAGGATATGCACCAAGTGATACATGGGCGGACAAAATAACCCCTGTTCCACCGTCTACTCTTGATAATTCTTCAACACCAATCGCATAACTTAAAATATCTTTCCCCATACCACCATATTCTTTTGGAAATGGCAATCCAAGATATCCCTGTGCAGCGAAATCCTTAATCTGTTCTCTCGGAAACTGATTTTCCTGGTCAAGCATAAATGCAATAGGCTTAATCTCTCTTTCTGCCCATTCGCGAATCTTCGCACGCAATTCTTCATGTTCCTGAGTCGTTTTAAAATACATTATGTTGGCCTCCTCCCACGATTTATGACGATTCCTTCTTTTAACCGTCCATAAGTTTTCCATTTGATAATAGAATTCATTACTGTTATGTTTATGATTATATACATAAAAATATCCCATGTATGTAACCAGGGTTACATGCATGGGATTAATTACAGAAATTTTCCAACTTTTCTATATCTAAAATTTTAATATGCGTACGATCGACTTCGATCATACCCTCACTCTGCATCTTCATCAATGCTCTGGAAAGGGACGGCCGGGCAACACCAAGATAATCTGCCAGTTCCTCCCGGTTCATTTTAAGCAGGACCACACCATCTTCCCCGGTTTCATCCATCAGCCAGATGGAAATACGTTCCTTCAAAGACGTTGCACTGATAATATTCATCTTACGAACCGACATCCATTCCTTTGCAGATAATATCTCCAGCATATTCCGAATCAGTTTTCGATGATGATCGCAGGTTTCACTGCAAAATCCATAAAAGAAAGAGCATGGAATCTGGAGCACTTCCACATCCGTTACCGCCTGAGCTCCATATCTGTATACGGAATCATCACAAAATATGTAGTGTTCGCCAAAAATATCGTTCTCCGACACCTCGTAGAGAATATTCTTCCTGCCGGAAATCAACTGTTTTACAAGGACCACCCGGCCCTTAAGCAAAACATAGAGACTGGAGGCTTTTTCCTCCTGAGAAAAAACGCTCTCGCCCCGGCAATAGGTTCGATACCTGGACATAGAACATTCCAGCATACGCTCTAAATGATCCAGATCAATTCCCTGAAATAATTTATTTTTACAAACCGCTTCCCAATTCAAGATATCACCCGTTTTCTATAAACTAAGATTAAGATAATGATACCATTTTTTTCCATGGGTGGCAATTAAACAATCATTAAATAAATATTCCTGCAAAGCACTGATATGCCATAAATAACACAAAGGCAATCGGAACAGCCGCTGTTTTCGGAACGAGCGTTGCTTTTAAACGTTTTGTTACAGCAGTGAAAATGAAAAGCAGTGATAAAAAGAGAAGTCCGCTTACCACCATCATTTTCGGCATTTCTGCCACAGCGATCATGCCTGCCGCCCATGGAAGAACACCAAAAGTAATTCCCGCCAATACAGTCTGGACAATCAAAAAACGTTTCCCATCCGTTGATACAAAATACTCAATAAGCAGTGCGATCAGCATCAATCCTGCCATTGATGGAATATTCAACTCCGGAAATACCACATTAGGCTGGAACGTTCTCCATACCATAGCAATCAAAAGTGCAATGCCGAGGACAGCTGCCAGTATGGAGTTTAATAACATATCTTTATTCTTCATCTTATCAACCTCCCCATTCTGTTGCACTGGATGTCGTATCTGCACCTGTCACATAAGCTGCCGCTGCGTTCACGCCTTTTGTCACAGCTTTGGATGTAACTGTTGCACCGGACATGGCATCCACTGTATTTCCAATTTCTGCTTCACCGGATGTACCTACAAACTGGGATAAAAAGTCCATATCACTCAGTGCCTTCGCACCCAGACCATAAGTTTCCGATAAATCTCTGGCTACAAGCCCTGTTACTTTTCCGTCATTGTCCACACCGACCAGAAGAACTACATTGTCTGCATATCCGTAGGTTGCTGTCTGAATGACATAGCCATTGTCGCCTTTGTAAACAGCCTGAATTGCTTCATCCTCACCTTCATAAATTTCTTCTGTAAAGGATGTGCTTCCTGGAAGCAAAACAGACATCATTTCATTCAATTCTTTTTCAGCATTGGCCTCTGCCGTTCCCTTTAATCCGGTGGAGGCTGCAAATAAAATAACTGCTGCCGCTCCAATCGTAATGATCGGAGTCACTAAAGATTTCAGATTCATGCTGTGCCTCCTTTCTTCACGCCAAAGCGTTTCGGTGCTGTATACATATCAACTGCCCATACACATGCATTC
>JAXJRF010000028.1:0-12994 GCA_036310765.1 Frisingicoccus sp. | reverse complement strand
TCGTACACCCCAGGCTAATTGGCTGATTTCATATCTGATACTATTATATCCTATAGATTTACAAAATTCAAGTATCAATCATGGGACTGTAAAATTTGACAAATATCGTCTTTTTTATTGATACTGCATTTGAGTTATGAAGGATATGTAACTATTATATGCAAATACCTGCATAAAATGTATTTATTTAATGCCAAGCCAAGCCTTAACCGTAGCTTCCATATCTGCTACTTCACAGACATTATTATGACGTACGGGTGCTGTACGAATTTCCTTAACAGCATTTGGCTCTTCTGTATTGGAGATTTTTGCCAATTCATCGACCAGTTCAAATTCGCCGAGAGCATCATATTTTTTGTCAATGGCATTCATAACGCTTCGGGCAAATTTAAATGGGCTTGCAGTAGACGCAATAACCGTTGGCTTTGTATCCTTTGTATCCGATACATATTTCTTGTAAACAGATGATGCAACTGCTGTATGGGTATCAATAACATAGCCTGTTTTTTCGTAAAGATCTTTAATTGCTTCTGCGGTTTCCTCCTCATCCGCATAATTGCCATAAAAATCTTTAAGACCTTCCTTCATCTCTTCTGTGATGGAATATTCGCCCTTATTATTTAAGGCCTGCATCATAGCTGCATTCTTTTTGGCATCATTACCTGCAATACGATAAATCAGACGTTCCAGATTACTTGAAATCAAAATATCCATGGAAGGAGAATTCGTCACTGTAAATTCACGTTTTTTGTCGTATGTGCCTGTCGTAAAGAAGTCAAATAATACTTTATTCGTATTGGATGCACAGATTAACTTATCTACCGGAAGACCAATAAGTTTTGCATAATAAGCAGCAAGGATATTACCAAAATTTCCAGTAGGAACCGTAATGTTGATCAGATCACCATTTTTAATCTGTTCATTTTTAACCAATGATGCGTAAGCGTACACATAGTAAACAACCTGAGGTACAAGACGTCCAATGTTGATCGAATTCGCAGATGAAAACTGATAACCATGTTCGGCAAGCTTTTCGGCAAGTGCTTTGTCATTAAACATCTTCTTAACCCCTGTCTGGGCATCGTCAAAGTTTCCTTTGATACCGACAACAAATGTATTATCCCCTTTCTGAGTAACCATCTGTTTTTCCTGAACAGGGCTTACACCATCTTTTGGGTAAAAAACAATAATTCTTGTTCCAGGTACATCAGCAAAACCTGCCATAGCAGCTTTACCTGTATCTCCAGAAGTTGCTGTCAATATAACGATCTCATTATCAACATGGTTTTTCTTTGCCGCTGTTGTCATAAGATGAGGTAAAATGGACAAAGCCATATCTTTAAATGCAATTGTATTGCCATGGAAAAGTTCCAAATAATAGACACCATCCGCCTGCACTAACGGTGCGATCACTTCTGTGTCGAATTTTGAATCATAAGCATTTGCAATGCATTTTTTCAATTCATCCTCAGTGAAATCTGTCAGGAAAAGTTTCATAACCTCATAAGCCACTTCTCCATAAGTCATTTCTGCCAGTTTTTCCATCGGCACTTCCAGTTTCGGAAGGGATACAGGCACGAATAAACCGCCATCATCTGCAAGTCCTTTTAAAATCGCCTGGGATGCTGTCACTGTTTCACCATTTCCCCTTGTGCTGGTATATGCTAAGTCCATCTTAAATCCCTCTTTCTATTTTACTTTTATAGTTTAATTCACTAAATTTTCGATAAGTATAACACAGGTCCTGTCGGTAATCAAGCCTCTTTTGCCATCTTGTTTTCATACTGGATATACAGCATTTTAAATACAGCAAAGATAACAAGAAGGATCACCACAGGAATCCACCATGTAACATCAAACAAATGAATATCGGATAAAAAGTAAGCACCTGCACATGCTGCAACCATGATCAATGCAAGAATCCCAAGCATACCCATGGTCTGTTTCTGTGTCATTTTCATACCTGTATCACGCATAAGTTTGGCCACATACATATAAGTTGCTAAAATACCGATCAGAAGTGCGGCTGTCGCTGAAATATATCCCATATTGATATCAACGGGTTCTTTAAAGAAATTCCCCCCTGTGATCATGACATCAAATAAGCGGGCGATATACATCAGTGCTAACGCATATATTACTGTAACGCCTCTTGACAAAACAAATTCTTTTGCTGTTATTTTGCGTTTGTTTTCACATAATTTATCACAATATTCCCGGTAATCATCACCGGCCAAAGTCTGAAGATTCTTTTTTTTGCTGCCGTAAACACGCAGTGTATTTCGGATAATCGTTTTTCGTATTTCTTCGACGTCATAGTCGCAGATTTTCTTCGTTTTAATATAACCGATCATATCTGACAATAATCTTCTGTCAGACAGGGTTAATCTTTTCTCTCGTTCTTTATTTTCACGTTTCAAACTACCTAAGAGATTTTCCATGTTCATTCTCTCCTTAAATTGATATAGGCAAAATGGCGGCCGAAGTTACTCCGGCCGCCGTATCTATACCAAAATTATTCGATTGGTAATACAGCTCCTGCATATGTGGATTCAATGTAGGATTTGATTTCATCGCTCTTAAGAACTTCGATCAATGTTTTGATCTCTGGTCTTTCTTCATCACCTTCACGAACTGCAACAATATTTGCATATGTCTGTGCTGCTTCAGAATCAGATTCTTCTTTTGCAAGGGCATCCTCTTCAACATTAAAGTCAGCCTGAAGTGCATAGTTACCGTTTAAAACAACAAAATCTGCATCTGCAACTGCTCTTGCCACCTGTGCTGCTTCCATTTCAATGATTTCTACATTGTAAGGATTTTCAGCTACATCATTTTTAGTTGCATTTAAGCCAGCACCTTCTTTTAAGGTGATGATTCCGTTTGCTTCAAGAAGCATTAAAGCTCTTGCTTCGTTTGTAGCATCGTTTGGTACGACAATTTCTGCGCCTTCTGGGATATTTGTTAAATCGCTGGATTTTCCAGGATAGATTCCCAATGGTTCATAGTGGATTGCACCTGCAGAAACAAGTTTTGTACCCTGCTCTACATTAAAGTTATCCAGATATGGCAGATGCTGGAAGTAGTTAGCATCCATGTCGCCAGCGTCAACAACGTTGTTTGGCTGAACATAATCTGTAAATTCAACAACTTCTAATTCGATACCTTTTTCTGCTAATAATTCTTTTGCAGCATTTAAAATTTCTGCATGTGGTGTTGGAGAGGCAGCTACTGTCAATTTCACTGTATCAGCTTCTGCCACTGTTTCTGTTTTTGTTTCAGCAGTTGTCTCTTTGCTGGAACTTCCGCATCCTGTAAATGCTGCTACGCAAAATACAGATGCTAATAAGAGTGCTAATCCTTTTTTCATATCTTGTTTCTCCCTTCTTTTTACTCCCGTATTCTCTTGTCTGTTTTCTTGGAAATGTACATACCGATAATCTGGAAAATCTGAACCAGAATAACCAGAAGAATAACCGTCACAATGAGAATATCGAACTCATAACGGTTATATCCATATCGGATGGCGATATCACCAAGACCGCCTGCACCAAGGGCACCGGCCATAGCAGAATATCCAAGAATGGTTCCGATAACAATTGTACAGCCCACAAGCAAGGATGTTTTTGCTTCTGGAAGAAGAACCTTTAAAATAATTGTTTTTGTTGAAGCCCCCATACTCAAAGCCGCTTCAATAACACCCGGATCTACTTCCAATAATGAAGACTCGATCATTCGAGCTACATAAGGTGTGGCTGCAACAACCAGTGCCACGATCGTCGCTGTAGGTCCATAGCCCTTACCTGCGATCAGTCGCATCAATGGTGTCACAAGAATCATCAGAATCAAAAACGGTACGGAACGTAATATATTTACAACCACATCGGTGATCATATTGACCATCGGCATTGGGTGCAAACCATTTTTTCGGGTAACTACCAATAAAATTGCAATTGGTAAACCAAACACATAGGAAAAGGCAGTTGAAAATAATACCATATAAAGCGTATCTATAATGCCTTCTCCGATCATTGCCCAGATATCTGCACTAAACAACATAATCTTCCAACTCCTCTACCACAAGATTTTTTGACCGGAGATAGTAAATCGCCTTATCTCCCTGGATCTTATCCTCCGGAAGCTGCAAAATCATATGTCCATACGCTTTTCCATCAATATCTTTTGTATCAGCAAACATAATATTCACAGCAATTTTACATTCCATGATCAAATTTGAAATCACCGGCTCATAAGATGATTTGCCGTCAAAAACGACACGAATACAGCGTTTTCCAAGAAGGCTCTCTGTGTCAGCAGATTTCTGATAAATAATCTTCTTTGCCACTTTTGATTCAGGCTGAGTAAATACCTTCTCAACTGTGCCTACCTCAGCAAGCTCTCCCGAATCAATAATTGCCACATGGGAACAGATACTTTCCACAACACTCATCTCATGGGTAATGATAACGATCGTAATGCCATACTCCCGGTTAATGTCTTTCAAAAGCTTTAATATGGACTGGGTCGTTGCCGGATCCAGTGCACTGGTTGCTTCATCACAGAGAATAATCTTCGGATTTGTTGCCAAAGCCCTGGCAATAGCGACACGTTGTTTCTGACCACCGGATAACTGGGCCGGATACATCAGAGCACGATCCTTCAAATCAACAATTTCCAAAAGTTCATCAATACGTTTTTCAATATCCGTTTTTTTCATGCCTGCAATCTCCATAGAGAATGCAATATTTCCACGAACATTTCTCTGCTGAAGCAGATTGAAATGCTGGAAGATCATCGCCACTTCCTGGCGTGTCTTTCTGAGTTCTTTATCGGACATGGCAGTAAGATCCTGACCATCAATCTTAATGGTTCCTGAAGTTGGTCTTTCGAGAAGGTTCATACACCGGATCAATGTACTCTTCCCTGCACCACTCATACCGATAATACCAAAAATGTCCCCTTTTTGAATATCCAGATTAATATCCTTTAAGGCGTAAACTGTCTGGTTTTTTCCTGTAAAAGTTTTATCCAGATGTTCGATCTTAATCATTGGTTCCATCCTATCATCCTTTTCATAAATCAATTCTAAAAAAAGTACTTTAACCAGGATGGTAAAGTACTTTTTAATAAGTCCTAACTAATCTGACCTTAAGCCGCCTGCATACAATAATGCTGCTGTCCATAAAGCAGCTGCAAAACAGCTTCAAGCACCTGCCGGCATACTTCTACACTATGTCTGCAGTCAATATCCTGACCATCTGTAGCCATCTTAATATATTCGTTATGGCAATTTTTAATAAATGCACAAATATCATCCACTGATGACATTCGCATTCGAATCAAAGGCTGACATGATACATGTTCCATGTTTACATAGCGACGCATAGCATGCTTGAGGAGCTCTTCATAACTCACATGCTCTCTTAAATTTCCTGTAAATTTATGATTATGAGGCAGAGTAAAATAGTCAGCAATATAATGGGTAACTACACCCAGATCTTTACAACCGGACATGGATAATCCACTTTTACCATGACATTCTTTAACGATTTTACGTAATTTCTTTTCTAAAATGTCAAAAGTCGTATCCATTCTGTGTTTCTTAGTCAAAAAAGACGGAACCAAATCCGGTAAAAGGCTGCCAAGCTGAAACATATGAGAATGAACAATAAAAGCATCTCCTTTAAATTCACACAACATATGATTAGCTAATGAAATATGTGACTTTTTTCTCATAGTATCCTCCTTCATCAGACTAAATCCTTAAAAATTCGAACCAATACATATTGTACAATGATTTTTCATCAATGACAAGTGCAAATATTGGTTTTCCTCTTATTTCTTGACATTCTTACATATATAAGATACAATCTTTATCAAATAATGAAGTAGATTTTATTATTAATTCACTTTACAGGAGATGATTTTATTTTGGACCCCACGAGTACGGTGCAGCTAATTATATTGATTATTCTGATATTACTTTCAGCATTTTTCTCTTCAGCGGAAACAGCATTCACCACAGTGAATAAGATTCGCATCCGAACCTTTGAGGAAGAAGGTCGGCCAAATGCAGCTCTGATCCGTCAGATTATTGAAGAACCACAAAAAATGCTCAGTGCCATTTTAATTGGTAATAATATCGTCAATCTTTCTTCTTCCTCGTTGGCTACGACCATGGTTACCCGCATTATGACAAATATGGGAATGTCTTCACAAGTAGCTACAGGCATCGGTATCGCAACCGGTGTACTGACATTGCTCATTCTTATCTTCGGTGAGATTACACCGAAAAACATTGCAACCCGTTTTGCAGAACGCGTATGTTTTGCCTATATTAAACCAATTTATTGGATTACTGTGATTTTTACACCATTAATCTTCATTGTCAATAAAATTTCTTTTGGCATGATGAAACTTTTTGGTATGAAATATACAGGCAAAGAACGTATTATGACTGAAAATGAACTTCTTACGATTATCGATGTCAGTCATGAAGAAGGTGTTTTGGAAAGCGAAGAAAAAGAAATGATCAACAATGTGGTCGACTTCGGCGATTCCCTCGCCAAAGATGTTATGGTTCCACGAATAGATATGACCTCTGTTCCAATTAATATCTCTTACGATGCACTGCGTGATGTATTTAAAAAAGATATGTATAGCCGTCTCCCGGTATATGAGGAAACAAAGGATAATGTTGTTGGTATCGTCACATTGAAGGATTTCTTTAAATACGAAGGCAGCAAGGAGACATTCAAACTTACTGATCTTCTCCGGGAACCATATTTTACTTATGAATACCAAAAAACCTCGGATTTATTGATTCAGATGCGCGAGAATTCCATTAATATTTCCATCGTTTTGGACGAATACGGTGCTACTGCCGGCATCATCACACTGGAAGACCTTTTGGAAGAAATTGTCGGCGAGATTCGCGACGAATATGATGATGATGAAAAAGATCCGATCCAGAAACTCAGCACAAGCGAATATCTGGTTGATGGCTCAACCCGTCTGGATGATATCAATGAAACTTTCGGTTGTCATATTGAATCTGATGATTATGATTCAATCGCCGGACATATGATCAACGTTTTGGAACATATTCCGACAGAGGGCGAAGAAATTACTGAAGATTATATTCGATTTGTCATTGAAAAGATGGATAAAAACCGTATTGATACAATTCATGTGTATTTGACTGAACCGGAACAAAATATGAAACCTGAACATAAATAAACTGATTTTGAGCTCATTTGATATATATAGAATGAGCTCTTTCTTTTTTCACTTCTTTCATTCTTTCTGATTTTTCGAATTCCAAAAGCAATAAATAAACCGCGATCAGAACTACACTGCAGGTCACAGCAATCACCCTCCCCTTTCCTGTCTGAATCATTTGCAGCATATATCCCATATATGGAATCGAAATAATGTTTCTGCCCATATAATTATTTGGTTTTGTCGTAAAACCGTCACTTATCTCATTATTATCTCCTTTTGTTTCAAAGCCTTCTTGTCCGATGCCAATGACTCTATGTGTCACCATACTTCCATTGGCTGCTTTATAGGCAATAATATCATTCACTTGAATGTCCGAATAGTCATACCCAGAATCGACCAGACAGACACTCCCTGTCTGTATTTTCGGTTCCATGGATGCAGACATAACAATATAGGGTTTGATTCCAATAAGTTGAAGAATATATAGGCTGATTATGACAACAAAGACAACAGATGCCAGTACATCAATGATATATCCCGCTATTTTTCTTAACTTTTTCATAGATATAAACAGCTCCTTCCTCACATTATTGTTTCTTTAAAGAATTAATGACCATCTGTGTATCTGAAAAATCCTGCTGCTCATAATTATCGTTCACAAAGGTTGCCCTTCCTTCTCTTTTCTCCAATGCAGTCAGCGAAAATATAACCGAAGACTGATGAATTGTGCCATTCTTTACATCATATATTTTCTCAAGGCTGTATCTGCTTGTATCCAGCTCCATCGCTTTATACTGACCGGCAATAAGTTTGTCAAATGTTACTGCCATGTGTACATTACCATCGGCATCTGTGTTTGTTTTTACATACTCCTCTGTAAAATTCAGTATCTGATAACAGGTACGGTGCTCTCCCCGTACATCTGTTCCATCCACCTTAAAGGTAAACATTGGATTTCCATTATCAAAATTAATATCCTCTGCATGAATTGTTTTCGTCAATGTAATACTGACATAATGGGGCATTTCCTCAACAATAGGAACCGAATATACCGGCACGCTGTCAGACTCTCCTACAGTTACTTTCTTGATAAACATTGTATCATTGATCAAATAACCGACAGGCGCCTTTATCTCCTGGATGGTTATCGTTCCCTCCGGCAATGTCACTGCTGAATCATTCATATAAAATTCATCACCAGATACTTTATAAGATTGTTCCAGCCGGATCACTCCCTTCGCATCAGTTTTTAAAATCCATGTGCGCAATGGCTTATTGCCGCTGAGTGCCGGATCTTTATCCGATTTGACATCATAATATTTCACTTCAAACTCAGCCCCGGCCATTTTTCCATCTTCCGCCTTCCCCGTCTCACCATCAATCTTTTTTGCCAGTACTTCCAAAGGTATGTGTCTCGGCTCATCCTTAACGTATAATGTCTCATCCTTTCCCTGTGCCAATGTCACTGTATATATGGATTTATTCATTTTGTATCCCAACGGTGCGGTTATCTCTTTGACTGTATATACACCATTCGGAAGATTTTCCAATTTCCCACTTCCGCTGGCATCCGTTGTTATCCGACCCGTCTCCACATTATTTGAATTATATACCGCATATACAGCTCCCTGAAGGGAATAACACCTGTTATTCGCTGTCATCTCCGGATTTGACGATGTTTTTTTTAGAACAATTGAGCCTTTATCTTCCGGCCAGTCAATCCGTATACTTGTCTTTATATTTTCATCCAAATATGGATTCAGGAAAACAAGATTCTGTGTATCGTATACAATGGCACTTCGGTATTTTTTCATAACGCCTTGGAATGTTCCTGTATATGTACCATTCACCTTTGTCTCCGGTGCTGTCAGGCAGAATACAGTACCTCCATAAAGTTTCACTGTTTCACCAGATGTCCGAGTATTTCCTCCCCCATCTCTAAAGGTTGTTCCCTCAGGTACGGTAAACAGTATATAGTCCTCGGAATTTCCTTCCACATATATGGTTGGACATTCATATTCTCCCTTTCCATTGACAAATACATAAGTACCATGAGGCTGGGAAAAGGCAATGTCTTTCGAAGTATTTGGTGACGGAAGAGATGAAATATAATTGTTCAAAGCAAGTACCGTATCTGCCGCACTCTGAGATAAGCCGTAGGACCAATTCGGATCTTCATATGTAAGTGCTGCCAGACAGTGAGTCAAAAGATAATAGGCCTCATCCATTCCGGAAGCAAAAGCAGAATAATACGGATCCACCCGGCTGTATATATTGGCAACTGCGGATGAATATCCCGGACCACCATAACCATAATAAAGTATTTTCACCATATTCTCATTTTCCAATGCATAAACATCATGTACTCCCTGTGAAGGCGATCCCGTATAAGGCTGGACACAGTAAATATTCTGTTTCACGCCATTATATGTTATATATTTATGTGTTTGATAAGCCGATACATAAGCCCCATTGGACCAGTAACTGTTTCCACCAAACGTGTATATTTTGGCGTCCGTAGAAGTATCCCATGATATTTCACCTGTTCCCAGAGGTAGGGGTGTGGCACGAGTCGAGGATCTTCGAAGTCTCCCATTTCCCAAATTCAGATTACCTTCCGTTTCATGAAAGAATCCGGATACATCATATCCAGCATCATCCAACATCCCTATCTGTTCCTCTGTCAAAATCCAGTATTCCTTTCCAAGAACCTCCTTGATCGCATCCGGGGACAAAGGCTTTTTCTCCCCAGCCCCGCTGCTTTCGAATGAGTCACCTATTGTTTCTTCTATTTCTTGTTCTTGTGTTTCTTTTTTCTCTGTTTCTGTTGATTCCTGAATCTGACTTTCATCTGCACTTTCCAACACAATCGTCTCGCCACTTTCCAGTGCATAACTGTTGAAAAAGAATGTAAATAAGAACATATAGATCATAATAAAAGGAAAGACCAGATTCCAAAGCATTTTTTTATTTTTCATGCTTTCCCCTCGCTTTCATGTAGTTTCCAAAAATCAGAACCATACTTCCAAATGCTATGCCGGCAATCATAAGTGCCAAACCGATATTCATCCTTTGATCACCTGTCGAAACGGTCTTTGAGTCTAAAACAGGTTCGGATGAAAAGATCCAGACCACATAGTCATCCATGATCGTATAAGCATTGTTAAGTTCCGAAGGCACATATATCTGGTATGTCATCATTCCGGATGCTCCTTTTTCAAGGGATGCCAATAATATGCCCGCAGTCAGCTCATCCCCTCTCAAACTCCCTTCATATATCATCTCGGTCTCTCCATCAATGCACTTACTTATCCTTAAACTTATTTTTTCCAGTAAATCCGTTTCTTCCATAGCTTCCGTTCGAAAATACAGTTTCATGTCATTATCACTGTTATTTACAAGATTCAATGTATCTTCATAGGTATCTCCCGGAAGCATGACAGGAAAATTACTGAAAAAATCATCTGCATTCGTGACAAGTCCATCCGCATCTCCTTCATACCGTAATTGAAATGTTTGACTGTCTTCCGTTTTAAATGTCCCAATACTGTATAATCCTTCCTTTCCACATGGAAGAATTTCAATATCTCCCCATGGATGATCCGCACCAAATTCCGGGACAAAATTCTGACTTTGCACTGCTTCAACATCAATGCCAATCTGAAAAGAAGAATCCGAGAGCTTCTCATCCAAATCTTCCGGAATATCAATCCCTTCAAACATATCCACCGATTCCCCTGTGGAAAGAATATCGGCATAGTAATAATATCCATCCCTGCCGTAAATCCATCGGTCTGACATACCATAAATATCGTCATCATTTACCGGCGAATTTTCAAAAGTCACCTTTGCCCGTATGTAGCTGTCATTGCCATAATTTGTAATTCTTGGAATTTTCGATATTTTCTCTCCCGGAAGGATATCTGTAACATTACTCCATAAGGTTTCCGTACCATCACTATTCTTTCGGTATTCATTCAACTCAATATCCACAATCCCCGTAGAGAAATGATTGGAAACAGATACCTCTGTCATCGCATAAATAGCCGTACCGCTAATACTTAATATCAGAGCAACGCCGATCAGACCTATATATATTTTTTTATTCATCACAGCTCTCCTTTTCATCCTCAACTATTTCATATTTTTTTGATATTCGGACCATGCCTCCTGATAGTTCGAAAAACCATAAGACTGATAGCTTTCTGCATATATGAGCATATCCACATCCCCTACGCATTCTGAAGGCATAAGATCCGAAAAAACAATCTTGGTCATAAGAGAGGATGTTGTTTCATTCGTGGCAACCGGAAATTTGTAATAATAATATTCATCATTTTCATCGTACACCCACTCACTCCGATTCCAGTCCACATCTGCATACTGACCCACACGACTGTCCGAAAAAACAGCACGCACGCGGATATAACAATTGTTTGGTCCTGTATTTTTAATCTGAACCTTTTTCGTGATCGTCTCTCCGGGAGCAACAGGTTTTGGATCAAAATCCTCCTCAATTGTTATACGATTCCCTCCAACAACAAAACTGTTGACCGTCGTGTCTCCATCCGCCAGATAGGCTGACATTTTGTGAATAGGAACGAAAACAAGAAGAACTGTCAGCAGAATGAATATCCAAACTGATTTTTTAATATATGTTTTCAAACTGACCTCCACCATATAAGGTTATTTTTTAATATCCGTATTTGCATCTTCCAGATCAAAGGTTGTCAAATTCGGATTCTGAGTTTTCAACACATTCCATACTTCCTGAGGTGTGACTTTTCCATCCTCATTATTACCATCCAATGCATCTTTTCCATCATTAAGATTCTTTGTCTGGATACCATAGGCATTCACTACAACATTCAATGTTCTGGATTCCAGAGTCTGATCCTCCACAATATCGGCAAATCGAACCCAATCAAATAAGGTCGGTGTGATCTTGTTTGCCTCAAGGGCCTCCATCGTTTTGGCATCGCTGCCGGTATATGCATACAGATGTGTCACCGTCTTTTTTGTCGTATCAATGTTCTTTTCGCTGACCAGCTCAATCCATCCTGATTTCACATCATAACTGAACAGTTCTGTGTCTTTTGCTGGATTCTTACTGCCATCCTCATTAGCTGTTACCACATTCTCATAAGGTACAATCACTTTCATAAAAACGTATTCTTCATTAATGCCATCATTTTTAATCTGAGGATTCTTTTTAAATTCCTCTCCCGGAGTTATATCCTTTGGCGGTACCCAATCCGGTTCCTGCAGATCAAGAGATATCTTCCCCACTGTAAATGTATTCGTTGCCGTATCACCATCTGTGAAATAGGCCATAATACCGCCAACAGACAATGTTCCTACGAGTGCCGCCGTCAATACCATAATCTTTATTTTGTTTTTCTTCATACTTTTCCTCCATTTTATTACTGTTTGGTGAACTTGTGATATCGAGCATGCTGATTGAAATTTACTTTGAACAAAGTTTGAAATAAAAGATTGCCTTAAGGCAGAATTGAGATAGTCAGCCAGATTGGCCTCCCTGATGATTGTATTATACTCCGGAGACATTATTTCTTCAATTATCATCCGTCGACACTTTTTTACAAAGCAAAGCGGACAAGTCCGCTTCAAGCTCCCTGACTTCCTCAATCTTTGAGGGACTTGCTCCGCTTTGCGCGCCAGATGCAGGCTGCCACAGGCAGTCAAAATTCCTATTGCATCTGGTCGCATCCCATGCGGAGCGTTTATTATTTAACAGGAAATTCAACGG
>JAXJRF010000027.1:0-3508 GCA_036310765.1 Frisingicoccus sp. | reverse complement strand
ATTATCTCTATTGCTACATGCATTTTGATCGGTTGGATCGTTAAACCAAAGACAGTGATTGACGAGGTGACACTGGGAGGATGTAAATTCGGTCGTGAAAAGTTATATTTGGTGATGATTCGCTTTGTAACACCGGTCCTCTTAACATTTTTACTTCTCCAGTCTCTGGGAATTTTTAAGATTTAAAGTGGGTTTTGATATGAAAATAGTATGTATAATCATTGGTTTGATCGGTTTAATGGCTTTGTTTTTGGTAGTTAAAACATGGCGGATGAAACCGACATTGGCAAAGACTGTCAAAGTTGAACTGGATAACGGTCCGAGGGTAGATGTCTATGGAGAGAAACTTTCCAGAATGATCCGGCATGAAACCGTATCCTGCAGAGATAAGGAAGATCGGACAAAGTTTTACGAATTTCATAAATTGTTGGAAGAATTATTTCCGAATGTGCATCGTGTGTGCGAGAAACATGTTTTTGATGGAAGTTTGCTTTTTAAATGGTCCGGCAAAGGTCAGCATGACCCCATACTTCTGATGAGTCATCAGGATGTGGTCGAGGCGAAAGGTGCGTGGGAACATGAACCCTTTGGCGGAGATATCGATGAAGAAGGACGTGTATGGGGCAGAGGGACAGTTGATACAAAAGCAAGTCTTTTTTGCATTTTTACGGCTATTGACGAATTGATCGCCGAAGGATATGAACCGGACTGTGATGTTTATATTGGAAGCAGCTGCACAGAAGAGTGGGGCGGTGACGGTGCACCAACAACCGTTGCTTATTTGAAAGAACAGGGAATACGGTTAAATCTTGTTCTTGATGAAGGCGGCATGGTTGTTCAGGATCCGATGGCAGGTGTCCATGGAACTTATGCAATGATGGGAATCGTTGAAAGAGGTTACGGGGATATTAAATTTACAGCAAAGGGCAGAGGTGGTCATGCCAGTGCTCCTGGAAAAAATACACCACTGGTTCGTTTGGGCAGATTTATGGCGGAGGTGGATAAGAAATCTCTGTTTAAAACACAAATGTCACCGGTTGTTGAGGAGCTTTTCAGACGAATGTCACCGAATATGGATTTTGGAATGCGGATGATTTTTTCAAATACCAGATTATTCCGTCCTTTGCTGCTTAAACTGCTTCCGAAGGTAAGCCCTTCTGTCGGATCTATGTTACATACCACTTTGGCCTTTACAATGGCCAGTGGTTCGGGCAGTGCCAACGTATTGCCTCAGGAAGCAAGTGTTATTGCCAACATGCGTTTTATTCAGCATCAGCCAAATAAAGAAAGTATTGACCGGGTTCGACGCATTGCTGAAAAATACGATATTGAGACAGAGGTTATTTATCAATATGAGCCTTGTCCGCCGGTTGATTTTAAAGGCGATACATTTAAGCGGGTGGAATCGGTTGTTCATGAAGTCTATCCGGGGGTTGATGTCTGTCCATATGTGATGGCGGGCGGTACAGATGCGAGACATTACAGCGCAGTCTGTGACAACTGTATACGATTTGCTCCCCTTTTGGTCACACCTGGGCAGCAGGCCAGTGTGCATGGGATGAATGAAAATATTTTCAAAGGAGCTTTGCCGAAGGGCGTTGATTTTTATAAAATGATCATCCGGCGAAGTTAAGCGGCTTTTTTACTTGACAACAATTTTTCAGATGATTATAATGAAAGCAACGCGATGATGAGACGAGTAGGATATGGAACATCACAGAGAGGGACCGTTTGCTGGAAGTGTCCTGTTGGGAAGTATCTGAAGACTACCTCGGAGTGGCTCTAATCAAGCCCGGTGATTCCGTTATCATCAAAATGAAGTGGTTTAACGCATTTTACTTATAGATGCGTAACAAAAAGGGTGGAACCGCGAGCAGAACTCGTCCCTTTCTGTCAGAAGATGATAGGAAGAGGACTTTTTTTATTTCCTGAAAAAGTTCCTTGGAATATCACAGACTGAATTTTTAATACAGAATATGTGAAGGGAGAAAAAGAAAATGAAAGTAACATTAAAAGATGGATCATTCAAAGAATATGCTCAGCCAATGTCTGTTATTGATATTGCAAAGGATATTTCTGAAGGATTGGCAAGAGTGGCATGTGCAGGCGAGATGAATGGAGAGGTTGTTGACCTTCGTACCGTTGTTGACGCAGACTGCGATCTGAACATCTTAACATTTGACGATGAAAAGGGTAAGGCAGCTTTACGTCATACAACATCCCATGTGTTGGCTCAGGCTGTAAAACGTTTATATCCGGATGCCAAATGTGCCATTGGACCATCTATTGATACAGGATTTTACTATGATTTCGATATGCCGTCTTTGAACAGAGAAGATCTGGACAAAATCGAAACTGAAATGAAAAAAATCATTAAAGAGAATCCAGCGATTGAAAGATTCGAATTGCCAAGAGCTGAGGCAATCGCTTTAATGAAAGAAAAGGATGAACCTTACAAGGTTGAACTGATTGAAGATTTACCGGAAGATGCGGTAATTTCCTTCTATAAACAGGGAGATTTCACAGATCTTTGTGCAGGTCCTCATCTGATGTCTATGAAAAATATCAAAGCCTATAAACTGATCTCTTCTTCAGGTGCGTACTGGAGAGGCAGTGAGAAGAATAAGATGCTTACACGTATTTACGGTACAGCATACACAAAGAAAGCAGATCTGGAAGCACATATGCAGCACCTTGAGGATATCAAGATGCGTGACCATAACAAACTTGGTCGTGAAATGAAGATTTTCACAACAGTCGATGTTATCGGACAGGGCCTTCCTTTGATTATGCCAAACGGTGTGATCATGATGCAGGAACTTCAGCGCTGGATTGAAGATGAAGAAACAAAACGCGGTTATGTTCGTACAAAGACACCGCTTATGGCAAAGAGCGATCTTTACAAGATTTCAGGTCACTGGGATCATTATAAAGAGGGCATGTTTGTCCTTGGTGATGAAGAGAAAGATAAAGAAGTATTTGCTCTTCGCCCAATGACATGTCCATTCCAGTATTATGTATATAAAGCGGAACAGCACAGCTACAGAGATCTTCCGCTCCGTTACGGTGAAACATCCACTTTGTTCCGTAACGAGGATTCTGGAGAGATGCATGGTTTGACACGTGTTCGTCAGTTTACAATTTCAGAGGGACATCTGATCGTCAGACCGGATCAGATGGTAAAAGAATTTAAGGATTGTATCGCATTGGCACAGCACTGCCTGAAGGTACTTGGCGTGGAAGAGGACGTAACTTATCATCTGTCCAAATGGGATCCTGAAAACAGAGAAAAATATATCGGTGAGCCTGAAGTTTGGGAAGAAACCGAAGGACATATCCGTCAGATGCTTCAGGAACTTGAGATTCCATTTACAGAGGATGTGGGCGAAGCAGCTTTCTATGGACCAAAGGTGGATATCAATGCGAAGAATGTATATGGAAAAGAAGATACAATGATCACAATCCAGTGGGATGCGTTACTTGCTGAGCAGTTTGATATGTACTATAT
>JAXJRF010000026.1:0-5285 GCA_036310765.1 Frisingicoccus sp. | reverse complement strand
TCATACCGCACCGCCACGATATGTTCATTTTCCTTTGCCAGCACTATTTTTTCATCATTAACCTCTGAAATGTACGGAGCTCGTATAAATGTCATCGGGATGACACCGATCCCCTTAAACTCTTCCTCTGCATAGAAACTTCCCAACTGTCTTCCGTAGGCGTTTCGCTTTACAGTGACAGGGAGGGTTTTAAAATATTCTCTGTCATCATTTTCGACCTGATCTGCCAAAAGGATCAGTCCGGCACAAGTCGCTAAAACTGGCATGCCATCCTGAATCTGTTGTTTGAGCGTGTCAAACATATCCAATTCCTTCAGAAGTTTGCCCTGAACCGTACTTTCACCGCCTGGCAGGATAAGACCGTCATAGTCTTTGGTCAAATCTTCTTTTTTACGCAGCTCCACATAGGGAATTCCCAATCTGTCAAGCATTTGCTCGTGTTCTGCAAAGGCTCCCTGAACTGCCAAAACTGCAATTACCATCTTATTTTCCTCTTTCTGCCATTAAAAGTTCGATTTCCTGTTCGTTAATACCGACCATGGCTTCGCCGAGATCTTCAGAGAGGGAGGCAATCAGGCTTGCATCGGTATAGTTTGTTACAGCTTTCACAATGGCATTGGCTCTCTTTTCCGGATTTCCGGATTTAAAAATACCAGAGCCTACAAATACACCTTCAGCCCCAAGCTGCATCATCAATGCTGCATCAGCTGGTGTAGCGACACCGCCGGCTGCGAAGTTAACAACCGGAAGTTTTCCGTTTTTATGTACATACAGTACCAGATCATAAGGCACCTGTAATATTTTTGCTTCGTTGAATAATTCATCTTCACGCATGCCTCTGATTTTAGCGATCTCGCTGTTCATCATACGCATATGGCGTACAGCCTGTACAATATCGCCTGTTCCCGGTTCACCTTTTGTACGGATCATAGATGCACCCTCGCTGATACGGCGAAGTGCTTCACCCAGGTCTTTTGCGCCACAGACAAATGGAACCTTAAATTTTGTTTTATCAATATGATACACATCATCTGCCGGAGACAATACTTCACTTTCATCAATATAATCAATTTCAATAGCTTCAAGAATCTGAGCCTCAACAAAGTGTCCGATACGGCATTTAGCCATAACAGGAATGGATACGGCGTCCTGAATACCTTTGATCATTTTCGGATCACTCATACGGGATACACCGCCGGCTGCCCGGATATCTGCCGGAATACGTTCCAGTGCCATAACCGCACAGGCACCTGCTGCCTCTGCAATCTTTGCCTGTTCCGGTGTGGTAACGTCCATGATAACGCCGCCTTTTAACATCTGTGCTAATTCTTTATTTAACTTATATCTGTTTTCTGACATTTTATTTGCCTCCTGCAATTGTTTTTTTTAATGTTTTCTATTATAATAACGATTGACTATATTAAAATACCCATTTTAAATATGTTCAGAAAGGTCAGATTGAGGAGGAAATATGTTATGATTACATATTCATTTACAGATATAGGGTCAGATTCCCTTTACATGCACTTATATAAATGCATAAAAAATGATATTTTAAACGGGATTTTGCACGCAGGCGAGAAACTTCCTTCCAAACGCAGTCTTGCAAAAAATCTGAACATAAGCGTGATTACCGTTGAAAACGCCTATGCCCAGCTTATTGCAGAAGGTTATCTGTATTCCATTCCGAAAAAAGGATTTTTCGTATCGGATATTAAGAGCTTACATAAGAAAGAAGAGCCGGTGCTTTCTATGGAAAATGTCCAGCTCTCTTCAGGCAAATCCGAATATTTTGCCGATTTTACAAGCAACCAGACAAACTCGGAGCATTTTCCCTTTTCCATATGGGCCAAGCTTACAAGAGAATTACTGACCCATAACCAGTCTGAACTTATGACGAACCCACCCTGCGGCGGCATTTTGCCTCTTCGAGAGGCAATTGCCAAACATTTGAAAGATTTTCGAAATATGGAAGTGACACCGGAACAGATTATTATTGGTGCCGGAACAGAATATTTATACGGATTATTGATACAGCTTCTTGGCTTTGACAAGCACTATGCCATCGAAGACCCCGGATACAGCAAAATATCCCAGATTTATGAAAGTCACTGCATTTCCTGCCATTTTGTTTCGATGGATGCCTTTGGTGTGAATATTTCCGATCTGGAAAAGCAGAATATTGATATTGTTCACATCTCTCCGTCTCATCATTTTCCGACGGGAATTGTTATGCCGATCAGCCGCAGATATGAACTTCTTGCCTGGGCAGCCAAATCCGATACCCGGTATATTATTGAAGATGACTATGACAGCGAATACCGACTGAGCGGTCAGCCCATACCGACTTTGCAGAGTATTGATATACAGGAAAAGGTCATCTATATGAATACCTTTACCAAAACCCTTGCCTCCACAGTGCGTATCAGCTATATGGTACTGCCAAAGCATCTGGTGAATACATTTTATTCAAAATTATACTTTTATTCGTGTACGGTTTCAAATTTTGAACAGTACATATTATCACGCTTTATCTCCGAAGGCTATTTTGAAAAACATATTAACCGGATGCGTAACTATTATCATGGCAAAAGAGACCTGATTTTACATGCCATCGAAAACAGCCCTCTTGCTGCTTATGCGTCGATTTCAGAGGAAAATTCAGGTCTCCATTTTCTTATGAAATTAAAAACCGATTTGTCGGATAAAGAATTTCTTCTGCGAATGGAACAATCCAGTATCAAACTGTCCTCCCTTTCCCAGTATTATCAGTTACCACCGGAAAGTGTTGAACATGTTTTTATTATTAACTATTCCTTTGTCGCAGAAGAAAATATTGAAAAAGCCATACAGATAATCTATCGGGCACTTTTCTGATCAAAATAAAATATATATTGCAAATAATTGCTTAATTCATGATGGCTATTTTCTTCCGGTTTACTCTTTTCATAAACACAAAAGAAACAATACCGGATAAAATCTCAGCAATCGGGAAAGTAAGCCATACAAGCCAGGTCATACCTGCTCCTGTTATGACAAGCTGGGCAAATCCAAATGCTACTGGAATGACAAAAAGGAACTGTCTGCATACCGAAACGATCAATGACTCCAGGCCACTGTCCAGAGCCTGAAAGATTCCCTGACATGCAATGTTGAATCCGGCAAAGACATAGCTGACGGAAATCACTCGTATCGCACTGACGCAGAGAGCCTTTGTTTCGCCGGACAAACCAAAGATACCGGCAAATGGAACTGCGAAAATTTCAAGTGCTGCAAAACCTGCAAACATAATGACTAATGTATAAAGAATTCCGTATTTTACACCGTCTTTTACCCTTTCTTTATTGTTCATGCCATGATTGAAGGAAATGATCGGTGTGATCGCATCCCTCAGACCAAAGGCGGCAAATAAAATAAACTGCTGGATTTTATAGTAAAGTCCGTAGGCAGTAACCACATTTTCACCGATACGAACAAAAATAACATTTAACAGATAAGTCATGATTGACATCAGAGCCTGAGCAATAATCGCCGGAAGTCCGATGGAATAAATGCCCTTAATAATACCGGCAGATGGACGGATATAATGCAGACCATTTTTAATTTCTTTATTTGCTTTTAAATGCAGGAATAGACCACAGAAAGCGGATGCAATCTGGCCAATAATTGTTGCATAGGCCGCACCGACAACACCCATCTCTGGAAGGCCGAGCCATCCATAAATAAGAATCGGGTCTAATATGATATTCACAACAGCTCCAGTGATCTGTGCAATTGTGGAGTACATACTTTTTCCTGTGGCCTGTAACACCTTTTCATATAAAGAAAAGAACAGGATACCCATGGACCATACACAGCAGATTCTTAAATAGCTGGTGGCCATTTCTGCGATGACAGGGTTCTTTGTCTGAGAGGATATATAAGCTCCCGTTCCAAATAAGCCAAACAATAAAAATACAACGTAGATCACAGCCATTAAGAATACACCGTTTCCGGCGACCTTACTTGCTTTCTCCTTATCTCCCATACCAAGATTTTTAGCCAGCATGGCATTAACACCTACACCTGTACCAATACCAACAGCCACCATAAGCATCTGCACAGGGAAAGCAAGCGTCAATGCATTTAAAGCAAGCTCTCCGGTGCCCTCAATATTGGCAACGAAAGCACTGTCCACAATATTATAAACAGCCTGGAGCATCATGGAAATGATCATTGGAATCCCCATGGAAATCATCAGTTTATTGATCGGCATAACGGCCATCTTATTTTCTTTTACAGAAGCACTACTCATTTATTTGGTACCTCCTGCCGCATTGACGATCATTTCAACCGCCTGATTGATTCCCAAAAATCCACTGTCTAAAGACATATGATAATTGTTATATCTGCCCCATTCCCGTTCAGTGAAATATTTGTAATTCAATTTACGTTTCTTATCCTTGTCCGCCAGACGTTTTTCCGGATTCAGATGACTTTCACCATACAGTTTCACAATACGTTCCGCTTTAAATTTCGTATCGGCATATACAAATACATTCAGACAATCGGTTCGATCCTTCAGAATATAATCAGCACAACGGCCCACGATCACACAGGATTCTTTATCTGCCAATTCTTCGATGACCTTCTTCTCTGCCATCCAGATGTGGTCCGCATTGGACAAACCATCCAGACCTCTTCCCATAAACATATAGGCCAGCTTATGGGAATTCGGGGCATGTTCCCCCTCTTCTTCAATAAAAGATTTGGCGTATCCGGTTTCATCTGCGATTTTCTCAATTAATTCTTTGTCATAGCATGGAATCCCAAGCCGTTTGGCTACCTCTCTTCCGATGGTTCTTCCGCCGCTTCCAAATTCGCGGCTGATGGTAATGATCTTCACCATTTAATTTTCCTCCTTTATAAACACAAAATGCGTGTAACCTGTTGCAGAAAAGACTGCTTTAGATTACACGCAATGAATTGCTGGATTTACATCTACCGATTACACGGTTTTTTCAAACTCCAATATTCTAACACAATTTATTTTTTTATGTAAGTTATTTTTTAAGAAAATATCGAAAATGTAAGAACAACCACGCCAAGAACAACGAGAACGATACCGGTTGCCCGATTCAATGTTTCAGGAGCTGCCTTATTGGCAAAGACAGCAGCGATTCTGGCCCAGATGAAGGTGAAGATGACACACAGTGCGAATATGAGGGGATCCGGCATACCGCCAATGGCAAAGTGTGATGCCGCTCCTGTAAAGGCAGTAAATGCCATAATAAACACGCTTGTTC
>JAXJRF010000025.1:0-11362 GCA_036310765.1 Frisingicoccus sp. | reverse complement strand
TTTCCATACAGTCCAATCCCTCATGATGTCCGAAGTCACCTCCGATCAGAACTTCACCGCCCTGACTCAGGGCATAGTCTTCCATTCCCTTTGCGGATCCCGGACATACAGAAACCCGATGAATCATCTGTTCCGGATTCCCATAGATGCGTACATCCGCAATGGAAAACCATGCTTTAATCTTCAAAGCATATTCTTTTAAAGACATCGGTTCCTTCAAATCCCCTGTATAGCCAATCCCTTCGGTATGATCAGGTACAGTTGGCTCCAGCACCTGAAGATTTTGCATCTCCATCCGGCCAACCACCAGGTCCGCCATACGCTTAATATCATAATTGGTATGCATTGCGTAACAAGTGACATGATTTTCAATCAGACGGAGCAAACGCTCACCCAGAAAATCCCCTTCCTCAATACGCTTTATTCCTGAAAAAATGATCGGATGATGGGTCAAAAGAAGATCCGCCCCCACCTCAATCGCATCATCGATAACATCCGTTGTCGCATCTAAACCAATATATACTTTTTTTATCTCTTTATTCATTCTCCCACAGAGAAGTCCCACATTATCCCAGGAAACGGCTGCCTGGTTCGGAAAATACTTCTGAAGGAGCTCATATAACGCTCTGCCTTCCATATGTATCACCTGTATATTCTTTTATAATGTCTGTTGATTGTATGTTTTTGCCTGTTCTAAAGCACACAGATAAGCTTTAACTTCCTGATATCTGGCAGTCTCTGTTTGATTTGTTTCTGTCAGCTGAGTCTGGATTTTCTCATAAAGCCGCCATTCTTTTTCAATAAATTCGGCTAAAACCGGATGTTGCTGTTCCAACAGATACTTTCCAAATAAATATTCGATATCCTTCCATGGTTCCGACTCGCCTGGAACAGCACACATCGCCATGTAATATTTTCCTTCATCCTTTAACATGATTTCCTGGACAATGCGAAAACCATGTTCGATCAGATACCGACGCACCGAAGGAATTTCCGACTGGGGCTGAAGTACCCACGAGGATACCCCACCAGCATTTTCTCTTCCTTCCTCAATAATACGTATCATCAGCGGTCCACCCATACCGGCGATCAATACCGCATCCCCTTCTCCCGGTTTCACTTTTTCAAGTCCATTTGACAGACGCAGTTCCATAACGTCCGTAAAACCATATCTGTCCCTGTTCTCTTCTGCCCGCATTAAAGGGCCTTTATTTACATCCATTGCTATTGCAGAAGGTATACGACCATTCTGTAATAACCATATGGGAACATATCCATGATCCGTTCCCACATCGATCAGGCGGCTGCCCTTTGGAACAAGCTCTGCCACCTGAATAAGTCTTTCTGAAATTTTTAACATAGTCATCTCCTAATCTGATAAGAAGTCGATCAGCTTATTGCTTCTTCCCCGACTTCTAAGCTTTCTCAATGCCTTGGATTCAATCTGTCGAATACGCTCCCTTGTCACATTGAATTCTTTTCCCACCTCTTCAAGGGTACGGGCATGGCCGTCCAGCAGTCCGAAACGCAGCCTTAACACCTGTGCTTCCCGTTCGGACAATGTTCCAAGTACCTCTTCCAATTGTTCCTGAAGTACTGAAAAAGCAGCTGCTTCTGCAGGCATCGGAATCTGTTCATCCTGTATAAAATCCCCCAGGTGACTGTCCTCCTCTTCCCCGATCGGTGTTTCCAGAGATACCGGCTCCTGAGCAAATTTTATAATTTCCTCCACCCGATCCACAGGCAGTCCCATACGTTCGCCAATCTCCTCCGGTGTTGCCTCCCTGTTCAGCTCCTGCTGCAGTAATTTCGACGTCCGTTTCAGTTTATTGATCGTCTCAACCATATGGACCGGGATGCGAATCGTTCGTGACTGATCCGCAATGGCCCGGGTGATTGCCTGACGGATCCACCATGTAGCGTAAGTGCTGAATTTATAACCTTTTCGGTAATCAAATTTTTCAACCGCCCGGATCAATCCGATATTCCCTTCCTGGATCAGGTCCAAAAAGGACATCCCTCTTCCCACATACCGTTTAGCTATACTGACAACCAGTCGAAGATTCGCCTCTGAGAGACGTTGTTTTGCCATCTCGTCTCCTTCTTCCATGCGTCTTGCAAGTTCCATCTCCTCCTGGGCCGAAAGCAACGGTACATTTCCGATTTCCTTCAGGTACATTCGCACCGTATCCTCCGAGGCAATGCCTTCCGATATGGACAGATCCAAATCCGAAATATTCTCTGCCGGATCTGTTTCTTTCTCTTTTGTCATCAGGTCATCATGGACATTTCCAATCATTTCACAGGCCCGCTCCACCTGCTCTTCTGTCAGATCCATATCTGAAAAATAATCAATGACTTCCTGTAATCCCATACTTTCCGGAAAATTTTTTCTTTCCGATATCAGCATGTTTAATCGTTCGTCAAATGTCATTTTCATGCCCATCTTATACCTCCTGACAACTTGTCTATAGTCTTTCCATACTAAAGAGAAATATGCAAATTCTGTAAATCGGATTTCATTCGGATAATTTTCTGTAATTCACTTAAATCCTGAATCTTTCGGCTCATTTCATCTAAATGATAGCGTTTAATACGTACAACCGTTTCTGTCAGAGCTTTTTCGCGGGCATTTTTATCCTGAATATCTGCAATATCTGAATTAAAAATACCTGCTGCCAGGTTTTGCTCCTCCTTCTCCTGGAAAATATTAATGACCTGACCCGGAACAATCTGCCCTGTTGTTTCAATCGCCTCATAGACAGCTTTTCCAACAGCCCGATAGACCGGATGTACAAATTCATCCCAATTTAAGTGGGGCTTTATTCTTTTGTATAATGAAACATCGTTGACCATCCATGTCAGCAAAAGTTTCTGCGAAGCCAGTAAAGCTTCCGGATACTGGTTGTCCACAGATATTTTTGGAAGGCTTTCCCGCTCTTCATAACTTCTTGTCTGTTCCGGCAGAGCAAGCCCATACCTGTTCACCAGTTTCTGAAGATCTTCAAATTGTATACCATATCTTCTCGCAATCGCTTCGATATAATTATTCCGTTCCAATTCCTGGTCAAATTCCAGCAGCCTCTGTGCAACTGCATTGTAAAACCGGGTCTTTCCATCCGGATCTCCCAAATTATAAGACTTCTCAAGCACTGAGATTTCGAAAAGGAAACTGTTTTCTGCCTGATCGATCCGTTCCTGAAAGGCATCCACACCCAGATTTTTAATAAATTCATCCGGATCCTTGTACGGAGTCATATGGATGATACGGATACGAAGACCGGCGGAACGCAATATCGGAATCGCACGCAAAGCCGCTTTTGTTCCCGCTTCGTCACTGTCATAGGCCAGCATGACCTCTTCCGTATATCGTTTCAGCAGTACACCATGCTGCAGTGTAAATGCAGTTCCCAAAGAAGCAACTGCATTTGTAAAACCGGCCTGATGCAGGGCGATCACATCCATATATCCTTCACAAATAATCATATATGAACACCTCGATGTACGCGCAAAATTCAGCCCATAAAGATTTCTGCTTTTGTCAAAAAGTAGTGTTTCCGGGGAATTTAAATATTTCGGTGTTCCATCACCCAAAACACGCCCACCGAAACCGATAACTTTATTATTCACATCCATGATCGGAAACATGACCCGATTCCAGAATTTATCGCCTGCCCCACGTTTTTCATCGATGGTTACCAGCCCCGATTCCTTCAAAATTGAATCATCATACCCTCTGCTGCGAAGAAACTGATACAGATCATCCCGATAAGGATTGGAAAATCCCAGTCCAAAATGGGAAATCGTTTCCGGCAAAAGACGGCGTTTGTCAAAATAAGCTCTGGCATTCTCTCCATTCTTTCCTTTAAGCTGATAATAAAAATACTGAGCCGCTGCTTTATGGATATCCAAAAGCTTTTGACGCTTATTCTGGATCCTCTTCTGTTCCTCTGTCGCCTCCACTTCAGGCAGCTTAATCCCTGCCCGTTCTGCCAGAAATTTCACAGCCTCCACAAATGTGTAATTTTCATATTCCATCACATACGTAAATACGTTTCCTCCGGCACCGCAGCCAAAACAATAATACATCTGCTTATCCCGGCTCACCGAAAAGGACGGTGATTTTTCATTATGAAAAGGACAAAGTCCAAAATAGGAGCTGCCCTTTTTCGTAAGCTTTATATAATTTCCAATAAGGTCCACCACATCATTTCTGGATCGAACCTCTTCTATAATTTCATCTGAATAAAACATCAGACCACCTTCCATACAAAAATTTATGTATAACTCTCCTTGTTATATATATTCGACATCAAACACAAAATCCCTTTTATGATTATAGCAAAAAATCCATAAATATGATACACTGTGACTATGTGTGAATTAAAAAATATTAAAACATTTCAAAAAAACTTAATCCAATGGTACGAAACAAATGGTCGGGATCTTCCATGGCGTCATACGAAAGATCCCTATGCCATCTGGGTCAGTGAGATCATGCTGCAGCAAACCCAGGTAGATACAGTAAAGCCCTATTATCTCCGTTTTCTTGAGACCTTACCGGATATCCAGTCTCTGGCAAATGCAGACGAAGATGTGGCTTTTAAATTATGGGAAGGTCTTGGCTATTACCGACGTGTACGCCATATGCAGGAAGCTGCCAGACAGATTATGGAAAAATATGATGGTATTTTCCCAGAAAAATACGATGACATCCTTACCCTCAAAGGTATCGGCAATTACACTGCCAGTGCTGTTTCCAGCATTGCCTTTGGTCAGGAGAAAGGTGTGATTGACGGAAATACACTCCGTATTCTTTCAAGAATCTATAATCGACAGGATAATATTGCCCTTGAAAAAACAAAAAAGGCTTATCAAATACTTATGGATCAACTTATTCAAGGTTGTGACCCCTCCAAATTTAACCAGGGTATGATGGATCTTGGAGCCGGCGTATGTACACCTCGTAAACCAGATTGCGAACATTGTCCTGTAAAAGACTGCTGCGAGGCATTTGCATCCGGTACCGCCGGTATTTTACCGGTCAATATCAAAAACACATCCAAGGCAGATATCTATTACATTACAGCGATCTTGAAAAAGGATAATAAATACCTGCTCATAAAAAACAAGGAAGGCCTTCTCCAGAATCTGTATGGATTTGTTCAGTATGAAGTAGAATCACCTGTAAGCTTTGAGGAAACCTTCTATGACAACTATGGCATCTCTGTCCGTTTATACGAATACTGTAAAGAAATCAAACATGTTTTCTCCCACCGGATATGGCATATGAATGTTTATATCGGTGAGATCATGAATCCAGAATCTGAACTGAAAGATCATGACATCCCTTTGTACAGTGAAGATGAATTAGCCGAACTCCCGATCTCTACTGCTCACCGTAAAGTTTATGATCTGAGATAAACCTATGCCCCATGTAAATTTAAACAGGCTGTTGCCATACAAGCAACAGCCCATTTTTATATGTAAGCATTATTGATCATTTTTTCTTCCTGCACAGGACTTTGAACATCCATCGCATTCTCCGCAGCAGTACTTTCCTTCTCTAAGCTGCTGGATTTTATGACAGACGACCCATACCACATAGACTGCGATCACCACAGCTATTATTGCGGAAACAATCATTTCTTATCAGCCCCCAATCCATAAAGAACCAACCTGATATACAAGAACTGCGACTGCCCATGCAATGACCAGCTGCATAAGGATCATACCAATCGTCCATTTCCAGGAATTCGTCTCTTTCTTAATCGTTGCGATCGTCGCCATGCAAGGTACATAGAGCAGGCAGAATACCATCAACGCATATGCATTTACTGCTCCAAATCCCATACCTTCCAATACCTGATGAAAGGCTTCAATCTCCATATCGGTACTAATGCTCATTCCAAAAAGCACACTGCAGCTCGATACGACTAATTCCTTCGCAGCAATACCGGAAATCAGTGCCACACCAATCTGCCACAATCCCAGTCCTGCCGGAGCCAATACAGGCACAAGAAAACGTCCAATGCCTGCTGCAAAGCTGTCCGATATATCTGTAACCATTCCTGTCGGTCCAAAGGTCATAACGATCCACAACAAAACCGATCCAACAAAAATCGTTGTTCCTGCTTTTGTCAGATAATCTTTTACCTTTTCCCAAACATAAATGATAATGGTCCGGGCATTTGGTGTTTTATATTCCGGAAGTTCGATCAACAGACAGTTTTTATCCTCGCCGCGGGAATCCACTTTGCTGTAGATTAAGGCAACCAGAATGGCAACCACAAGTCCGATCACATACATGGAAAATGCTGCAACGGTTGCATTTTTCCCGAAAAACATTTTTGAGAACAGCACATAGATTGGCAATCGTGCACTACAGGACATAAATGGTGTAACCATGATCGTTCGCAAGCGGTCTTTGGTATCTTCCAGCGTACGTGCACTCATCACCGCTGGAACGGTACATCCAAAGCCAAGAAGCATTGGTATAAAAGCCCGGCCCGAAAGTCCCATCTTGCCCATAAGTCCATCCATAACATAGGCAACCCTTGACATATAACCGCTGTCTTCGAGGATCGCCAACGCTAAAAATAATATGAAAATATTTGGAAGGAAGGTCAAAATACCACCGACACCGGCAATAATACCGTCGCATACCAGCGAGATCACCATATCACTTGCATGAAGGGCAACAAGACCATTCATGATCATTTGCGATATGGCACCGATCACAATTTCAAATCCACCGGCGATGAAATCACCCACATTAAAGGTCAGCATAAAAACAAGGGCCATAATACCGAAGAAAATTGGCATTCCCCAAACCGGATGGGTCATCCACTGATCGATTTTTTCCGTACTTGCTTCTTTCTGACTCTTATTCATCAAAACTTCTTCGACGACTTCCTCGATGAAATCATATTTCTGATTGATGATCTCATGTTCATAGTTCTTATCAATAACATCCGCTGTTTCAATCGGATAATTTTTAATAATCTCAAGATCCCGTTCCAGCAATTTGATCGCATGCCATCTCGGATTATTCATCTTCGGATAGGCTTTTATGAGACGTTCCTGTAAAATATCAATCTTATCTTCAATATCATCCGAATACACCATTGTAAATTCCTTGTGATGGTTATGACGATGTAAACTCTGACAAACAAGATCATGATGATGCTCTACCGGCACACTGTTGGATTTTCCCAAATGATGGGCAACCGCATGCATAAGGACCTCCAGGCCTGTCCGCTTTCTTGCGGATACAGGTACAACAGGGATTCCCAGCATCTCCGGAAGTCGGTGCATATCAATCTCCATTCCCCGTTCCTCTACGATATCCATCATATTTAAAGCCAGAACTACCGGCTTTCCAAGCTCAATCAGCTGAAGCGTCAGATAGAGATTTCTTTCCAGATTCGATGCATCTGCCACATTGACAACCACATCAACTTCATCACCAAGTAAATACTCTCGTGATAAAATCTCCTCCGTAGAATAACAGGTCAAACTGTAAATTCCCGGAAGATCGACCAGTTTATACTGATACTCATGAAATTTAAAGGCACCCTCTTTTTTCTCTACGGTTACTCCCGGCCAGTTGGCCACCTTCAGACGGGCACCAGTGTAAGCATTAAATAACGTTGTTTTTCCGCAGTTTGGATTCCCTGCAAAGGCAACATTGATTACTCCCTGATTCATTTTGCTGCCTCCTTTACATAAATTCCTGCTGAAATTTCCTTTCCAATTGCCAGACGGGTACCTCTGACTTTGAAAATCATTGTGCCATTTTTCTTTCTATTTAAAACTTCAACCCTTGTCCCACGAATCAATCCAAGAGCTTCAAGTCTTCGTCCAACTTTATCATTCAGCCGGGTAGATTCCACTATGTATTCCTCCCCGGGAATGCTTTCCATTAATGTCATTCAACAACCTCCAATTTATTGATTATTTTTCTCAATTATATTACCCCTAAAAAAATTAGTTGTCAATAACTTCCATATGTCAACATCGCATAGGCAATAAAAATCTCCTTAATCCTAATTATATTAGGATCAAAGAGATTTTCATGCTACATATTTAATTTTAATTGAAATAAACCATCGGTTCTTCCGGTTTCTGTGCCTTTTCAATACGTTTTGCATAAAGCACCGGTCCAACGCCATGATACTCCTCTTTATATTCAAGTCGTACTTCGGCAGTTACTTTTACCCACTGTTTATTTTTCAACCGGGAAGCAAAATTGCTCTTGCACAGGAAACCTAAAAATGTGATATCGTCTGCACAGCATGTCATGGCCATACGTCCAGGAACAAAATAATCGTCTTCAAAATTCTTTGAACGGAAAACCATGCCTTTGATGACCACTTCTTTGCCTTCGTATCGCTCACCATGATCCAATGCATCCAGATACCATATGCCGTAATTATCGTCAGAAATTTCAATCACAGGCTGACTGACATCGTACGGTAAAATATCTTCACCCGGATCAAGGATTTCCCCGTCAACATCTTCAAAAATCAGTTCCGCCTTGCTGTTCAGAACCTTCACATTGCGAATGAGATAGGAAATATCTGTGTTCTCATCGCAGCGATTGAAGATAGCCATGCCGGTACAGGATAAAAATTCAGACATAAGTGAACGCATATTGTTCATATAAAGCTGGAATGTGGAGGCGTCCACAGTGGATACGATCTGGAAGATTTCCCATCTGTATGGCAATTTCATATTTAAAAATTCGCTGACCGGCCACATACCATTGTATTCAATAATAACCTGCTGCGGGCGATGCTCGCGGCGGCATTTTTTCAAAAAGTCTTCTGTAAATTCGGATTTGTCTTCAATAACGATCAGATCCACATTGTATTGATCCAACAGTTCATCTTCAATCTCAACTTCACCTTCTTCCGTTAAGATCAGCAAAGTTTTTTCATCCTCAACAAAATTTCCTTCAAGGATGACCTGTTCAATAAATGATGTCTTACCGCTTTCAAGAAATCCGGTAATTAAATATACTGGAATCGGTACCATTTTTCTCCTCCGTACTAATTGAGACCGAATAATTCAGCCAATTTATCTTCTTTTAATTCTGAACCGATAACACAGAGGCGTCCTGTAACATCCGGCTCACCATCACGAAGTTCAAATTCACCCGGAACAAGGTCGAAATAGATCCATCCGCCATTTGTATCTGGAACCATACCCTTCGCACGAAGAATAATTCCATAATCGGAGGTATGTGCCAAAACATCCAATGTCATACGCATCTGTTCACGATCAAATTTCTTTGCTGTTTCCTGTCCCCAGCTTGTGAAAACATCATCCGCATGGTGGTGGTCATGATCATGGTCATGGCAGCCACATGTACAATCCGGGCCATGATCGTGGTGATGCTCATGGTCATGATGATGCTCGTGATCATGGTGATGCTCGTGGTCGTGACGCTCCTCATGGTCATGGTGATGCTCGTGATCATGATGTTCTTCATGGTCATGATGATGTTCGTGGTCATGATCGTGACAGCCGCATGTGCAGTCTTCACCATGATCGTGGTGATGCTCATGGCCATGATGATGGTCATGCTCTTCTTCAAGAAGCTGACGTACAAAATCATTTTCCTTTTCCATGGCATTCAAAATCTTCATACCATCAATATCATCCCATGCCGTTGTCACAATCGTTGCCTTATCATTATGCTCTTTAATCAGCTCTAATGTTTTTGCCAGCCTATCTTCTGTCATCTTCTGTGTACGGCTTAATACAATTGTTTTTGCATGTTCAATCTGGTTATTAAAGAATTCGCCAAAATTTTTCATGTACATTTTACATTTCTGAGCATCCACAACCGCGGTATAGCTGTTTAATGTGATCTGAACCTTTTCACTGACACCTTCCACCGCACGAATGACATCCGATAACTTTCCAACACCAGATGGCTCGATGATAACACGGTCCGGATGGAAATCTTCAATTACCTTTTCAAGAGCTGTACCAAAATCGCCCACCAGGGAACAGCAGATACAACCGGAATTCATTTCTGTAATCTCCACGCCGGCATCTTTTAAGAATCCGCCGTCAATACCGATCTCACCAAATTCATTTTCAATAAGAACTACTTTTTCATTCTGAAATGCTTCAGATAAAAGTTTTTTGATCAATGTTGTTTTTCCAGCTCCAAGGAATCCGGAAATAATATCAATTTTAGTCACTTCAGTCACTACCTTTCAATTAAATTCAAAGCTTAAAACCAATCCTTATTGGAAAGGAAAGCTTCATAACACTTTTCTGCTTCATAAATATCGGATTTGCTTGTGATCTCCCATGGTGCATGCATATTCAAAACTGCCACACCGCAATCGATCACATCCATATCATAGGCTGCCGGAATATATGCGATCGTACCGCCGCCGCCGGCATCCACATGTCCAAGCTCTGCAAACTGGAAGGCAACCTTTTTGTCATCCATCACACGACGGATGCGTGCAATGTATTCTGCACCGGCATCATTACTTTCCACTTTGCCGCGGGAACCTGTATATTTATTAAATACAACACCATGTCCCAAAAATGCTGTGTTTTTCTTTTCAAACACCGATGCGTACAATGGGTCATAAGCTGCACTGACATCGGAAGATAACATTTTAGAGTTTGCAAGTGTACGGCGAAGTGTCAGGTCATTGTATTTTCCCATAGCATGAAGCACTTCGGCAATGGTATTTTCAAAGAATTTTGATCCCATACTGGATGCACCGACACTGCCGATCTCCTCTTTATCTACCAGCACACATGCTGTCGTACGTGTAGGATCATTGATCGCCAGCATTGCCATCAATGATGTGTAGGCACATACGCGGTCATCCTGACCATAGGCCATAACCATGCTGCGGTCCAAGCCGAAATCCTTTGCTTTGCCAGCAGGAACAACTTCGATTTCTGCAGAGAGGAAGTCATCCTCTTCAATATCATATTTTTCCTTCAAAATATTTAAAATATTGGCTTTTACCTGTTCTTTTTCTTCAGAATCCTTTAATGGTTTGCTGCCAATGAGAACATCCAGTTTTTCGCCTTCCACAACGACTGCAGCCTTCTTTTCCATTTCTTTTGCAGATAAATGGATCAGAAGATCGGTTACGCCCACAACCGGATCATCCTCATTATCTCCGATATTAATATCCACATGTGTTCCGTCTTTTTTAACGACTGTGCCATGTAATGCCATAGGCAATGTCACCCACAGATATTTTTTAATTCCGCCATAATAATGGGTATCAAGATAGGCCAGTTCAGAATCCTCATATAAAGGATTCATCTTTACATCCATACGCGGAGAATCAATATGAGCTCCAAGAATATT
>JAXJRF010000024.1:0-2255 GCA_036310765.1 Frisingicoccus sp. | reverse complement strand
CTGAAAGAGCAGGAGACGGATGAATGGCAGAAAGCGGAAGCGGAAGGAGCTATTGAGGCTTTAAATGCCAGACTTGAAGAAGAAGTTTTACGGCAGCAGGAATTTACAGGCAGAACATCCGAGCTTGTTATTGATTTTTCATCCTATGTACAAAAACAGGATTTTCTGAATGAAAATTTAAGTCGTGTCCGCGAAGAGGTAGCGGCTTTGGATGCTGAGAAAGACCAGTTGGCGGTTCAGATCAAGAACAGTCAGGACAATATTTCAGAAAAACGCCGACGGATTGACGCGATGAACGAGTCTTTAAGCCATATCGGCAGCGGAGACACATCGCTGGAAGAAGAACTGGAGAAACTGAATAAGGACAGAGAAATGCTGACACTTCGGCAAAAACAGTTTTTCGAAAAGCGGGAAAGTCTTTCGGATCGAATTTCTCTTCTGGACAAAGAAATTTTCCGTCTGGAACATCTGGCAGAGAAATGCGATGAGGACCGGAATAAGCTGAGTAATTATATGTGGGAGGAATATGAATTAACGTATCATAAGTCTCTTGAACTCAGAAACGGTACTCTGGAGGGTGTATCGGGCGTATCGATGGATCAGGTTCGTAAAGATATCGGTGAGCTTCGTAAAAACATCAAGGCTCTCGGCAATGTTAATCTCAATGCCATCGAACAATATAAAGAAGTATCGGAGCGTTATACAACTTTGAAAACCCAGCATGATGATCTGATTGAGGCGGAAGGCAAACTGACCGGTATTATAAAAGATCTGGATCAGGCCATGCGGGAACAGTTTCAGGCGAATTTTGTTAAGATACAAAATAATTTCAGCAGGATTTTTGCAGAACTTTTCGGAGGCGGCAAAGGCACTCTTGAATTGATGGAAAATGAAGACATTCTGGATGCGGGCATACGGATCATTGCCCAGCCGCCAGGAAAAAAACTGCAGAATATGATGCAGCTTTCCGGTGGTGAGAAGGCGTTGACGGCAATCGCCTTGCTTTTTGCGATCCAGACACTTAAACCGTCGCCTTTCTGCCTTCTGGATGAGATTGAAGCGGCACTGGATGATGCCAATGTAAAACGCTATGCACGCTATCTGGATAATCTGACAGAGGACACACAGTTTATTATCATTACCCACCGACGGGGAACGATGAATGCAGCCGATGTGCTTTACGGTGTGACGATGCAGGAGAAAGGTGTATCTGCGTTGGTATCGGTCAGCTTAATAGAGAATGAATTGACAAAATAACAGGAGGGAATTATGGCTGAAGAAAAAAAGGGCTTTTTTAGTCGTTTAGTAGAAGGACTTACAAAAACACGTAATAATATTGCATCTGTATTTGATGATATTTTCAGCGGATTTTCATCAATTGATGATGATTTTTATGAGGAGCTGGAAGAGGTCCTTGTCATGGCGGATATCGGTATTCACACAACTGAAAATATCATTGAAGATTTAAAGGTCAAGGTGAAGGAAAATCACTTAAAAGAACCATCGGAATGCAGGGAGTATCTTATCCGCTCCATTAAGGAGCAGATGGCTGTGGCAGAAGATGCCTATGATTTTGAAAATAAAAAGACGGTACTGCTCGTTATCGGTGTCAATGGTGTAGGTAAGACAACATCCGTTGGTAAATTGGCCGGACAGTATAAGAAAGCCGGGAAAAAGGTACTTCTTGCGGCAGCAGATACGTTCAGAGCCGGTGCTATTGAACAGCTGACCGAGTGGTCTCATCGCGCCGGTGTGGATATTATTGCCGGACAGGAAGGATCGGATCCGGCATCGGTTGTTTTTGATGCGGTAGCAGCAGCAATGGCAAGAAATGTGGATCTGCTGATCTGTGATACAGCAGGACGTCTCCACAATAAGAAGAATCTGATGGAAGAGCTGAAGAAAATCAACCGGATCATTGACCGCGAATATCCTGAGGCTTACAGAGAGACGATGATCGTTCTTGATGGAACAACAGGTCAGAACGCTCTCGTTCAGGCGAAACAGTTTAAGGAAGTTGCGGATATTACGGGAATCATTCTTACAAAATTGGATGGAACAGCCAAAGGCGGTATTGCCATTGCGATTCAGGCAGAACTTGGCGTTCCTGTCAAATACATTGGTATTGGAGAAAAAATTGAGGATTTGCAGAAGTTTGACAGCAATTCTTTCGTAGATGCACTGTTTCAAGCATAAAAAATGAAAAGGAGAAAGGACATGTTAACATTAGACAGATTTGAGGAAGCCTCCGAACG
>JAXJRF010000023.1:0-4582 GCA_036310765.1 Frisingicoccus sp. | reverse complement strand
GTCTTACTGAATCTTATGCTAATTCAGAGAAATATTTAATTGTACGAACCATCTGGCTTGTGTAGCTGTTTTCGTTATCATACCAGGACACAACCTGAACTTCGTATAAATCATCTGAAATCTGGCAAACCATTGTCTGTGTTGCATCAAACAGAGAACCATATGTCATACCAACGATATCAGAAGAAACGATTTCATCTGTGTTGTAACCGAAGGATTCGTTTGCTGCTGCTTTCATAGCTTCATTGATACCTTCTTTTGTTACATCTGCTTTCTTAACAACAGCTGTTAAGATTGTTGTAGATCCTGTTGGTGTAGGAACACGCTGAGCAGAACCAATCAGTTTACCGTTCAGTTCCGGAATAACAAGACCGATTGCTTTAGCTGCACCTGTAGAGTTTGGTACGATGTTCACTGCAGCTGCACGAGAACGTCTTAAATCACCTTTTCTCTGTGGTCCGTCAAGTGTCATCTGATCACCTGTGTAAGCATGGATCGTACACATGATACCGGACTGGATCGGTGCATATTTGTTCAATGCATCTGCCATAGGTGCAAGACAGTTTGTTGTACAGGAAGCTGCAGAAATGATTGTGTCTTCTGCTTTAAGTGTTTCATGGTTTACGTTGTAAACAATTGTTGGAAGATCATTTCCAGCTGGAGCAGAAATAACTACTTTACGAGCACCTGCATTAATGTGAGCCTGTGCTTTTTCTTTTGATGTGTAGAAACCGGAGCATTCAAGAACAACATCAACTTTTAATTCGCCCCATGGGCAATTGTTTGCATCCGGGAATGCATAAATACGGATTTCTTTGCCATCAACTGTAATGGAATCTTCACCTGCAGTTACTTTATCTGCCAACGCATATCTGCCCTGTGAAGAATCATATTTTAACAAATGTGCTAACATAGCAGGGCTTGTTAAATCGTTAATTGCAACAACTTCATATCCTTCCGCACCGAACATCTGACGGAATGCTAAACGTCCAATACGTCCAAAACCATTGATTGCTACTCTTACTGACATAGTTAATTTCCTCCTAACAATAAATATAAATAATATAAGTTATGATGTATATATTTTACCCAATTATTCAATAAAATTCAAGTAATTTACTGCATTATTTCCAATACTTGTTTGACATCTTTCGCAAACTCGACTATATTTAAGATAAATTAAAAGGAGGTTTCTTTATGATAACAAGTGATATACACATGCATTCATCTTTTTCTTCCGATTCGCCGGCTGAGATGGAATCCATGATTCAGGGTGCCCTCAAATGTGGCTTAAAAACCATCTGTTTCACAGAACATCTGGATTATGAATACCCAGGTGATGACGGCGGCGGTCTGTTTATGGTAGATATGGATGCTTATGAGAAAAAATTATTTGAATTAAAAGATAAATATAAAAATGAAATTGAAATTTTATTTGGAATTGAATTCGGACTTCTTCCCCATCTGGGAGAACGTTATGAATCCGTTGCCAAAGCTTATGATTTTGATTTTATCATCGGTTCCTCCCATCTTGTCCCTGCTCCATGGTATCCAAATGAGACATGTCATGGAGACCCCTATGAGGCAAAATTTTGGCAGGGTCGTTCGGTCGATGAATGCTGCAGAAAGTATTTCGAATCGATCGTTCATAATATCAATGCCTACGATAACTTTGATACCTATGGACATATCGACTATATGATCCGCTATGCACCAGAAAAGAATAAGGATTACAGCTATACAAAGTACGCCGATGTGATTGACGATGTATTAAACACCATCATTAAACATGATCTGGGTCTTGAAATCAATACAGCAGGCTATAAATACGGCCTTGGTCAGCCCCATCCCCAGTCCGATATTTTGAAACGTTACCGCGAACTGGGCGGAGAAATGATTACTATCGGTGCGGATGCCCACAAGCCGGAGCACATTGCCTATGACTTTAAAAAAGCCGAAACCCTTTTAAAAAGTCTCGGCTTTAAATACTATACAATTTTTAAAAAACGTCAGCCTGTGATGCTGTCTTTGTAAATGGACGTTTCAAAACATCATACAACTCTGCTTCTGTTGCATACATGTAAGGTGTCGTGTAAACAATATCGGAAATTCCCAATGTGATGACCCCCAAAAGCATCCATCCAAAAAAGGACAGATCCAAAACAAACATATTCCACTTATGACCTTTGGTCATCTCGTCACTTAACTTAAGTGCTTCTTTTGCTGGCATCTGCGGGTATTCGGAAATGATATACGGAACCATACGGTAGGCATAGCTTTTAACGATACCCGGTATAACGAACAGCAAGGACCACAAGGTCACAAACAAATCTCTGAAAAACATTGTCTTTACAACCGGGAATAAATCTTCCCGGTTAAAGGCAAATGCCAATTCACCTACACTCGTTTTTTCATAACGATTTTTATAGAAAAAGCTTGAATTTCCCACAATGACCGGATTCACAATGAAAAAATTCAAAAGTATACGAAGAAGCATCAAAAGTATACCGATAAACACAATCTGTGTTGTCAATACACTTGAGAACATGCCAAATCCGGACTCTGCGATCACATAATTTTCCATATAATCCGTCACATAATCTTCGGTATATATTGTCCCATCCTGTATATTACTGTTGTTTCCATTGCCTACGGCAGCATTTGTATTTGTTCCTGCCAGCATCTGAAGAACCAAAAGAATCAGACATGCACCGACAGCCGCCAGATGATAACGTTTAAGACAAGTTTTTGCCCGCTGCTTTAATTCTGCACGCGTCCACATAAGTATCCCCTCCTTTGTATTAACCTCGAACTTCTTTGATCACACCACCGCCAACAACATAGTCGCCGTCATACATAACCAATGCCTGTCCCGGTGTGATAGCTCTCTGAGGTTCATCAAACTCACAAATGAGATTTCCGTCTTCAGTCATATAAACCGTTGCATCTGCACCCTGATGTGCATAGCGTACTTTCGCATGAACACGTACTTTTTCTCCCGGAGCCGGATCTGGAATGGACATCCAGTTGACATCCGAAGCCACAAGACTCGATTTAAATACGTCTTTATTTTCGCCAATAACCACTTCGTTGGTTTCTGGCCGAATTTCAGTCACAAATACAGGGTGACCCATGGAAAGATTCAGACCTTTTCGCTGGCCAATAGTGTAATGGGTAATCCCCTGATGCACACCGATCACCTTGCCGGACTGATCCACGAAATTTCCCTGTGGAAGTTTTTTGCCTGTATATTCATACAGAAACTTCTGATAATTGCCGTCAGGGATAAAACAGATATCCTGACTGTCCGGTTTCGAAGCCACAGCCAGGCCAATCTCATCTGCCATCCGGCGAATCTCATCTTTTGTGTAATCACCAACCGGCATGATCGTTTTAGAAAGCTGTTCCTGTGTCAAATTATACAGGGCATAGGTCTGATCCTTACGGGACGGTGCCTTTTTCAAAGTATATCGGCCATTTTCAAGCTGAACCACTTTGGCATAATGTCCTGTCGCTATATAATCTCCGCCAATCGCTAAGGAACGGTGCAAAAGAGCTTCCCATTTCACATAGCGATTGCAGCGGATACATGGGTTTGGCGTTCTGCCTCGGAAATATTCCTGGACAAAATCATCCATCACCCAATCCTTAAATTCTTTTTTAAAATTCATGACATAGTAGGGAATCTCCAACTGATCTGCAACTCTCCGGGCATCATCCACCGCACTCAGGCCACAGCATCCGCCATTTTCCTCCTGAACAGCCGTTTCTTCATCCTGCCAGATCTGCATCGTAACACCAATGACATCATACCCCTGTTTTTTCAGCAGCATCGCCGCAACAGATGAATCCACACCACCGGACATCCCCACAATGACTTTCTTCTTACTCATGAATTAATAATCCTCTTCCTCTTCTTCTTCTCCAATATCTGATTTCGGTTTGGAAAGACCTTCGATCTTAATTCCGTTCTTCTCAGCATAATCCCAAAGAGCTGCATGAATTGCTTCTTCAGCTAAAAGGGAACAATGCACTTTCACTGGAGGCAGACCATCTAAAGCTTCCATAACCGCTTTATTTGTAACTTCCAATGCTTCATAGATTGTTTTGCCTTTTACAAGCTCTGTTGCCATACTGCTTGTTGCAACAGCTGCACCGCAGCCAAATGTTTTAAACTTAACATCCTGAATCACCTGATTTTCATCAATATCGAAGTAAATACGCATAATATCGCCGCATTTTGCATTACCAACAGTACCTACGCCACTGGCATTTTCAATTTCACCAACATTTCTCGGATTCTGGAAATGATCCATTACTTTTTCACTGTACATAATAAACCTCCTGGTATAATAATCTATTTGTTTTTCTTGATAAAGTCTTCATATAAAGGAGACATGGATCTGAGGCGTTCAACGATGCCTTTGATCTTCTCAATCACATAATCCATCTCTTCTTTTGTATTTTCTTCGCCTAAAGTTAATCTCAGAGAACCATGTGCGATCTCATGAGGCAGACCAATGCTCAAAAGCACATGGGATGGGTCTAATGAACCGGAAGTACATGCAGAACCACTGGAACC
>JAXJRF010000022.1:0-1833 GCA_036310765.1 Frisingicoccus sp. | reverse complement strand
TAACAATCTTTCTTTCCTGCTGACTTAAGATACGGTCTTTCTTTTCTTTACCTGCGATAACAACTTCAACAGACTCGAAAAGATCTTCCTGGGAAACCGCATTTCTTCCTTTTCTTACAGCCAGAAGGGCAGCTTCATTAATAATATTCGCAAGGTCAGAGCCTACCGCACCGGATGTGGCTCTGGCAATCTCATCAAAATCAACGGTTTCATCAATACGCACATGGCGTGCATGTACTTTAAGGATATCCACACGACCTTTAAAGTCCGGTTTCTCCACAATAATACGGCGGTCAAAACGGCCCGGTCTTAAAAGTGCCTTATCCAGAATCTCCGGACGGTTTGTAGCTGCGAGAACAATGATACCTTTTGATGAATCAAAACCATCCATCTCGGAGAGGAGCTGATTCAATGTCTGTTCGCGCTCATCATTACCGCCAAAGCGGGAATCCCTGCTCTTACCAATGGCATCCAACTCATCGATAAAAATAATACATGGTGCTGTTTCCTGAGCTTTCTTGAACAGGTCACGCACACGAGATGCACCGACACCGACAAACATCTCCACAAAGTCGGAACCGGTCAATGAGTAAAATGGTACTTTTGCTTCACCAGCCACTGCCTTCGCCAGTAATGTTTTACCTGTTCCCGGAGGTCCTACAAGCAAGGCACCCTTCGGAAGCTTGGCACCGATCTGTGTATACTTGGCCGGATTGTGAAGGAAATCGACAATCTCCGTCAGAGATTCCTTCGATTCTTCCTGTCCAGCCACATCCTTAAAGGTAATTCCCGTTTCCGACTGCATATAAGTCTTTGCATTGGACTTGCCAACGCCCATCATGTTGCCGCCCTTCATGGACTTCATCACCCACATGAGCATAGCGAATGTCAAAAGAATCGGGAATATATAGGACATGAAAAATGAAAAGATCATGTCACTGGAATCTGTTACTTCATTCTTAAATTCAACACCGCCGGCTTCCAGTCTCTCGGTCAGTCCATCATAAGCCACCTTACCTGTCCAGTAGGTCACCGCCATCGGTGAATCATCCTTCCAGAATTCAATCGTATCATACTTGATCTCCGCTTTAACGACTTCCCCATCATCGACCATCGTAAGAAATTCATTATAAGGAACTTCTTCCCTCCGGCTTTCTTTCATCTGGGAAAGCAGCATATTGATCATAACAACAGCCATAATAGCTGTCAGCATGATAACAATGAGATTCTGCATATTTTTTTTATTATTAGCATTCTTTTTATTGTCATTTTTGCTGTTTCTATTGTTATCTTCCATGTTTCCTCCTTCAGCAGGCCCTACCCTCATGGGCCACACCTACTTATTATAATGGTCCTTTAAATCCAAATCAATACTTGTTCCTAAAAATTCCATAAAAAAAGTATAAAGTCGACATATATAGGATTGCCCCATCCCAGTGAAATTTTCCGAAAAATCCATCCAAAAGTAAGAAGCCGTCATCTTTCAGATAACGGCTTCCAAGGGTTATATTATTATGGGATTCAAAGGGCTAATTAAAAATGTTAATTTCTTAACATAATATATTATATACCTCTGATATTGTATTTGCAATAGTTTTTTTATTGTTTTTTGTTTTTTTACAGATACTTTCAAGATTCTGCTTTATTGGAAAATCTCTCACGAAGAGCTTTCACTACTTCCTCCTCATGCATGCCTCTGGAACCTTTGACAAGAACAGCATCTCCATCCTGAATATTTTCAATAAGCCATTGGCTTGCGGCATCATTGGTATCAAAACTGCAAACCGGAATTCCCTTGCCCGAATCAACAATCGCCTTGGCCAGTGCTTTCAT
>JAXJRF010000021.1:0-5298 GCA_036310765.1 Frisingicoccus sp. | reverse complement strand
CCGGCACGTTTAAAATTCTCTCTGGCTATCGGAATACGTTTCTCATATTTTTCAATCGTTGTCAAATGGCTATCTTTCGGGAGACATTCTCCCATCAAAATAGCGGAAAAGCCTATGGCTGTCCCAACTTCAAGAACCCGCCCAGGCTTTTTTATTCTCAACAGAACCCTCAACAGACTCCGGCTCTCCTTGCGGATGATCGGTACATAATCTCTGATAGCTTCCTGTTCAATTGTTCGAATCAAAGGGCTCTCATCCTTATCTAATGAAAGGATGTAGTCCAGCATTCTCTCATCTACAATCAATTTCCGCCCTCTCCTTCACTTGTTTCAACTGATGTATCTTCGGCACTCTCCGTTTCACCACTCTCGGCCTCCAACTCTTCAGCCGTTGGCTGCTCAACAACGGAATTTGCCTGATCTGACATAATCTCAATCATATCGTCCGCCGACATATTCCCTTTCACAATATAGGTTCCCGGCATCAGATTGGCACTGGACAAACGTGCTTTAATCACAAAAGCCAGCTCGTTATCAATAACACCTGCTTCTTTTAACTTGGCAGCAACAGACTTTCCGCCGTCCCCAGATACGACCTCGATCCGGACTTCCTCGTCTGCATACTCCGATACAACAGGTTCTCCAAAAACTTCATAGGAAAAATCATATGCAATCGTTCCAACACGAATCAGGACAAATATGGCAACTGCATAAATGACGATATTGATCCCCAGTCCCATGATAGTAGCTATTATCTTTTTAATCATAGACTTTCCCCCTCTAGTTATCTAAAAATGAAACGTCAATATCCAGACTGTCATAAATCTGGTCAACGATCTGATTCATCATCATTGCCAAACCCTGCTCCGCTGTCAAATACTCTCTCACATCTGAATCCTGGAGAATATCTATGTATTCTTTATTTAAAGCTTCCAGCCGTTCCATACCCTCCGATGTATGCGGTCGATTCTGTATCACAAAACACGCTTCCCGAAAATCATTCAATCTTTGATACAATTCCCGATTCTTCATAATCTTCATCTGAAGACGGCGATACTGATTATAAACATTACTCCGTTTAATTTCCCGAATAAGCTGACGGGTCTGATATTCTACATGATTCATCTTACCAGGCCTTTCTCCCGCATATTTATAATGGTAATGTTAATTAAAACCATTAACATTACCATTATAAAGAATTCTGTTCAATTTATCAAGACTAAACATCGACTTCCATAATAATCGGAAGAATCATCGGATTACGTTTTGTCTGTTTCCATACATAATCACCAAGAGTATCGCGAATCGTACTCTTAATCTTACTCCAATCCGTAACATGGTTGTCCAGACACTTCTGAACGGCTGCATTCACAATCCTGTGAGCATCTTCCATCAGCATCTCGGATTCACGCACATACACAAAACCTCTGGACACGATATCCGGTCCGGCAAGGAGTCTGCTGTCATATTTTGAAAGGGTGAGTACAACGATCAGTAAGCCGTTCTGGGACAACATCTGACGGTCTCTCAATACGATGTTACCCACATCACCAACACCAAGGCCATCCACCATAATGCCGCCATGCGGTACCTGACCGATGACTTTCGCTTTTTCTTCTTTCAGCTCGAGAACATTACCCGATGAAAGAACAAGAATATTGTCCTTTGGAATACCCATCGTCTGTGCTAATTTGGCATGAGCCTTCAAATGACGGTATTCGCCATGGACTGGAATGGCAAATTTCGGCCGGGTCAGAGCGTAGATCAGTTTGATCTCCTCCGCACAGGCATGTCCGGATACATGTGTATCCTGGAAAATAACTTCTGCACCCTTACGGAATAACTCGTTGATAATATTGGATACCGCTTTTTCATTGCCAGGAATCGGGCTGGAACTGAAAACAATGGTATCACCCGGTTTAATGGAAACCCGGCGATGGGTTCCGTTAGCCATACGGGAAAGAGCTGCCATCGTTTCTCCCTGACTTCCCGTTGTAATAAGAACAAGCTGATCATCCGGATAATTGCGGATATTATCAATATCGATCAGCGTTTCATTTGGAATCTGAATATATCCCAGCTCAGAAGCAATGGAAATCGTATTCACCATGCTTCGGCCTTCGACAATAACTTTGCGTCCATACTTATAAGCCGAGTTGATAATCTGCTGCACGCGGTCAACGTTCGATGCAAAGGTCGCAACAATAATACGTCCGTTGCGGTGTTCATCAAAAATATGGTCAATGGAATGTCCAACTGTACGTTCCGAATTCGTGAATCCTGGACGCTCCGCATTCGTACTGTCCATCATAACCGCAAGCACACCTTTTTTTCCGAGCTCTGCAAAACGCTGAAGATCAATACTCTCACCGAAAACCGGTGTATAGTCGATCTTGAAATCGCCTGTATGCACAATAATGCCTTCCGGTGTATAAATTGCCAATGCAGTTGCATCTGCAATACTGTGATTTGTCTTTATAAATTCGATTCTAAAGCAACCCAGATTGATGGACTGACCATGTTTGATCACCTTGCGCCGGGTTGATTTCATCATATTATGTTCCTTTAACTTATGTTCAATAATACCCATTGTCAGCTTTGTCGCATAAATCGGTACATTGACATTTTTAAGAATATACGGCAGGGCTCCAATGTGATCTTCGTGACCATGGGTGATCACAAATCCCTTCACCTTCTCGATATTATTTTCAAGATAAGTTACATCTGGAATAACCAGGTCGATTCCCAGCATATCGTCCGCTGGAAAAGCAAGACCACAGTCCACAACAATAATACTGTCCCCGCACTCGAAAGCCGTAATATTCATTCCAATATTTTCCAATCCGCCCAATGGAATAATCTTTACGCCTTCACTGTCTTTTTTTACTACTTTCGTTTTCAATACTTAAACCTCCGATATTTGCTCATTAGACAATACCTGACCATACAAAATACGATACGCCTGTATAAGCCTACCGTCTTTTGTGCAGCACATCGGATTTTCACGATCACATCTCAATATCAATATCGTCTAATATCTCAGAAAATACTTTGGATATGGCTTCCAGCTCATCATCGTTCTCAACTTCGCTGTAAATCACATCTTCCGCATCCTCTTCATTCACAGTTTCTTTTAAAATTAATGCTTCCGCATCATCCTCCATGGAATCCGCCACTAATATATAATTAACGTCGTTGATCCGAGTCTGTTCAATGACGTAAAATTCAATCTCTTCTGTATCTGTATAAAATACAATCTTTTCCGGTTTCTCAGCCATCTAATCACCTAATTCTCCTGTTTGTTATTCATCCGATCCATATATGTCTGAAGAATAAAAGCCGCAGCCATCTTGTCCACATATTCCTTACGGTTCTCCCGGCGGACACCGCCCTCCATAAGGATCCTCTCTGCGGACACTGTACTCATGCGTTCATCCTGTAAAATCACAGGCAGACCGGTCCGACGTTCCAGCATCTCTTTAAATGCTTCCGTCTTTGCACACCGATCCCCCTGTTCATTATTCATATGTTTGGGATACCCCAAAACAATCGTTTCTACGCTGTAAACTTTTACCAGCTCTTCAATTCGTGCCAGAGTTTTTCTCAGTTTATTCTCATCTTTTCTTGTAATCGTCTCCAAAGGCTGGGCTGTCCAGCCAAGACCGTCACTGACAGCAACACCTACGGTTTTGGAGCCGTAATCCAATCCTAATACTCTCATGTCTCTATTTCAGATTCACATCGATATAGCTCTTGAGTAATTCCTCCAAAAGCTCATCCCGTTCCACTTTCATAATCAGATAACGTGCATTCTTATAGCTTGTCACATAAGTCGGATCTCCGGACATAATATAACCGACAATCTGGCTGACCGGATTATATCCCTTCTCAGTCAAAGCGATATATACAGCTTCAAGAATATCCTTCACCGTAATTTCAGCACTGTTATTCACTTTAAAATATTGTGTGTTAGCCATGTTCTCCATAATATCACTTCCTAATCTCTCAACTCTCTTACACTTACTCACTATATTAATATAAATCAAAAAATAATTCAATCAATTATTTCACAAAACACAAAATCTTCACTGTCTTCCTGAGTCATCCGACAATTTACAATATCATTCGACTGTAATTTGTCAGATCGGATCACACACTTTAAATATTCTCTGCTGTGACCGACCCACATGGTTTCACCGCCCACCTGAATACTTTCCTCGATCAATACTTCCAATGTCTTGTCCTGACATGATCTGTGGTAATCCTCTGACATTTTTCGTTCCAACGTCAATAAACGATTGCTCCTTGCTGTTTTTATCCGTTCATCGACCTGATCCGGCATGACCGCTGCACGAGTGCCTTTTCTTGGTGAATATTTAAAAATATGCATCTCCGCAAAATGAATCTGCTCCAGAAAAGCCTCTGTAGCCTCAAATTCTTCGTCCGTTTCCCCTGGAAAGCCAACGATCACATCCGTCGTAAATGCCGGGCGGTCAAAATATTTCTTTAAAAGCTCGCATTTTTCTGCATATTCTTCCGGTGTGTAGTGACGGTTCATCCGTTTAAGGGTAGCCTCACATCCACTCTGCAGTGACAAATGAAAATGTGGACAGATTTCTTTGATCTGGGCTAACCGTCCCACAAAATCTTCTGTAATGATTCCCGGCTCAAGGGAACCAAAACGGATGCGTTCAATGCCGTCAATGGCTGCAATTCGCTCAACCAGATGGATCAGTGCGTCCTTCTCGCCAAAATCTTTCCCATAGGAAGATATATGAATACCTGTCAAAACAATTTCCTTATAGCCGGATTTTGCCAGATTAGAAACCTCGGAAATGATCTCATCTGCCTGACGGCTGCGCACCCGGCCCCTTGCGTAAGGTATAATGCAGTAAGAGCAAAACTGGTTACAACCATCCTGTATTTTAATATATGCCCGGGTATGCTCGGAAACCTTGGAAATTTCCATGGCCTCATAATCACATGTATGATTAATATCGATTTTCTCCACATGTTTTTCCCGGCTCACCATAAAATCTTCAACCATGGATAAAATCTGACCTTTACAATTGTTTCCAACGATCAGGTCGATGGATTCATCCGTCTCCGCTGCCTCTCCTGCAGCCTGAACATAGCATCCTGCAGCAACGATCACCGCCTCCGGATTTTTCTTTCTCGCACGATGGATCATCTGCCGAGATTTTCGATCGGCCATATTAGTTACCGTACATGTATTGATGACATAAACATCTGCCTCTTCATGAAAATCTCTGATTTCATAACCGCCTTTCTGGAAAAT
>JAXJRF010000020.1:0-7057 GCA_036310765.1 Frisingicoccus sp. | reverse complement strand
TTCACGACCGAATTTACATCCTCCCAGTGTCACCTCGTCAATCACTGTCTTTGGTTTAACGATCCAACCGATCAAAATGCATGTAGCAATAGAGATAATCGGCATCAGACAATAATTGCTGATATAGTCCAATACATCCAGAATCTGTCCAACAGTGCCGTTTGGCAATGTCACTTCAAAATAAAGTACGTTATACCCCAGACATACGATACTTCCGATCACTGCCGTCATTGCAGCAACGATCAGTGCCGCATTCTTCCTATTTAAATGAAATTTATCGATAAAACTTGAAACGACCGCTTCCATTATGGAAACCGAAGAAGTCAGTGCTGCAAATGCAACCGTCAGAAAGAATACAATACCTATAATACCTCCGGCAAATCCCATGGCATCAAATACTTTCGGCAAAGAAATAAACATCAGACTCGGGCCTGCCCCCATACCTTCTGTTCCCATAAAGGTGTAAACCGCCGGAACGATCATCAAACCGGCAAGAAAAGCGACACCAGTGTCAAATATTTCAATCTGATTCACACATTTGACAAGGTTTGTTTCTTTTTTTACATAGGAACCATAGGTAATCATAATACCCATGGCGACACTGACCGAATAAAAAAGCTGCCCCATCGCATCCATGAGGATCGAAACAAATTTTTTCAATGTCATTCCATCAAAATTTGGAACAACATACACTTTGAACCCTTCCAGGCCTGTACGGGTCACACCATTGGCATCCGTATGAGTCAATGTCAACGAAAAAACTGAGATGCACAGAATCAATACAAGTAAAATCGGCATAAGAAATCTGGAAAATCTTTCAATTCCATCGCCAACCCCCATGTAAACGATTGCCATAGTCAGTATAAGAAAAATTCCAAACCAGATCAGCGGACTCCACTGGGATGTAATAAAAGATGTGAAATAGCCATCCGAAACTGCCGTATGCCCCTGTCCGGTTATATAGGTTGACAAATATTTTAATACCCAGCCGCCAATCGCACAATAATAAGGTAAGATCAGTGCAGGTACGACACAGGCAAGAACACCGACCCATTTCATCTTTGGATGGATCACGCCATAAGCCGTCAAAGGACTCTGTCCTGTTCTTCGTCCAATGGCAATTTCCGTCGTCAACAGTGTGAAACCAAAGGTCAGTGTAAGGATCAGATAGCACAGCAGAAAAACACCACCGCCGTCCTTGGCCGCCAAATATGGAAACCGCCATATATTTCCCAATCCTACAGCACTGCCCGCCGCAGCCAGTACAAAGCCCAGCGATCCGGTAAAGCTGCCTCTGGATGTATTGTTATTCATATATTTTCCTCCTTAAAGACACAATATTTTAAGTATACTTTGATAATCCTGCTCTTGCAAGCCTTTTTTCCATTTTGTTAGTATATCCTCATTTGTATATAAATACTAAATTTTTTGTTTAAATATTGAAAACCCTATTGCAATCTTTCGACAACTGTGTATAATATAAAACGTTCGATATTTATAAATCAAAAGTTTACTATTATGAAACAGGTGATATGTGATGGATATAGGCAGGAAAATCAAAGAACTGCGGCTTCAGAATGACCTGACGCTGGAAAATTTAGCCTCCAGATCCGAATTGACCAAAGGCTTTTTATCCCAGGTTGAACGCAATCTGACCAGCCCAAGCATTTCGACACTGGAAGATATTCTGGAGGCCCTCGGTACCAATCTATCCGACTTTTTCCGGGAAGAAAAAGAAGAACAGGTTGTTTTTTCAACCCAGGATTTCTTTGTGGATGAACAGGATGATTATACAATTGAATGGGTCATTCCCAATGCACAGAAAAACGAGATGGAACCCATTCTTCTCACACTCCATCCTCACAAACAAAGTCAGGAACTTCAGTCCCATCAGGGTGAGGAATTCGGTTATGTGTTAAAAGGTGCGGTAACTCTTGTTCAGGGAAATAAAAAATATAAGATCAAGGCAAAAGAAACCTTTTATATCAATGGCAAAACAAGCCATTATTTATATAATCATGGCAGCAGCGATGCTGTAGTGTTGTGGATCACAACACCGCCAATGTTTTAGAGAGGAGAAGGTGATATGGAAGAAAAGAAAATCATTGAATTTCGTAATATCGTAAAAAGCTTTGACGGACAGGTCGTCTTAAAAGGAATCAATCTCGATATTTACGAAAATGAATTTGTAACTTTGCTTGGTCCAAGTGGCTGCGGCAAAACAACCTTGCTGCGTATTCTCGGAGGTTTTTTAAATACGGATGAGGGCAGTGTCATATTTGACGGCGAAGAGATCAGTGATAAACCGCCTTACGAACGTGAATTAAATACCGTATTCCAGAAATATGCGTTATTTCCCCATTTAAGCGTTTATGAAAACATCGCTTTTGGATTAAAGATCAAAAAAATGAGCAAAGACGTTATTGAGCAGAAGGTCATGAAGATGCTGAAACTGATCGGCCTTGAAGGGTACGAAAACAAAAATACGACTCTCCTTTCTGGAGGTCAGCAGCAGCGAGTTGCCATTGCCAGAGCTCTTGTCAATGAGCCTAAGGTACTTCTTCTCGATGAACCACTGGCAGCTCTCGACTTAAAACTTCGAAAAGAAATGCAGTACGAATTAAAACGTATCCAGCAGGAAGTCGGTATCACTTTCATTTTCGTTACGCATGATCAGGAAGAAGCTCTGACCATGTCTGATAAAATCGTTGTCATGAAAGGCGGCGAAATTCAGCAGATCGGAACCCCGGAAGAAATCTATAACGAACCGGCCAATTCCTATGTGGCAAACTTTATTGGAGAAAGCAATATCATCTCCGCAACCATGGTGGATGATTATAAAGTCCGTTTTGATGACATCACCTTTGATTGTGTAGATTACGGATACAAAGAAAATGAAAAAGTCGATGTAGTGATCCGTCCGGAAGATATTGATATCGTTGATGTGGCCCAGGGTAAAATGACCGGCGAAGTTTTAAGTGTGCTTTTCAAAGGTGTCCATTATGAAATCATCGTCGAAACCGTACCGGGTACAACAGTGACTGCCAACATGCATATCATACAAAACCGGGATGTTACCAGTGAAAACGGCAAAGAAAAGATCAGTGCCAACGACTTTTTCGTTGATATTGAGGATTTAAAAGATCTGGACGACAAAGAAATCATCGCCCTTTCTAATGCCCAGGCATGGACACCGGAGGATGATGAGTATATCTCAATTGCCCGGATCGAATATGATTTAAAAGAAGAAATCGGCTGCTATCCGGTCACCTTCGCCACTTCCAACGGAACAAGTATCACCCGAAATATTTATGTCGTAAATCAGCCATTCGTTAAAAACGAAAAGGCAAATGAAGCGATCATGGCCTTCAATTTCTTCAAATCAGTCGATGAAATTAAGGAATCCCAGGCTTTGGATACAGACATTAAAACATGGGCGAATGCTCAGGGATGGAAATTGAGCAACGAAAATGAAAGTATCGATATCAGCGTTGATTATGATTTTGATCCGGATGATATTAAAGAAGGTGTCTACAAAGTCACATTCTCCACAACCGGACGCGAATTTAAAATCCATACAACCGATTATACGGAAGTTGGTCAGGTGGTCGGACTGACATTCTTCCCTGAAGATATCCACGTTATGTCCAAGGTGGCCTTCTGATGAAACGTTTTTCCCAGTTAGCCATTCCGTATATTGTTTGGGCGGTATTGATGCTCGTTATGCCGATGGCCCTCATCGCCATCTACTCCTTCACACAGCAGGGAAACAGCATCATCTCCTTTACACTCACACTGGAACACTATGCCAAGTTTTTCACCGACCCGGATTTCTTATTAATCCTTTGGCGTTCCATAGTCATCGCACTGAAAACAACGGTCATCTGCCTTTTGATCGGCTATCCGGTGGCACACTTTATCGCCGGAAACAGTGAACGTGTACAGAATATTTTAGTATTATGTATTACCCTTCCTACATGGATCAATGCCCTCGTCCGTACCTACGCATGGATTGGTTTATTAAGCGAAGGCGGTATTATCCAGCAGATTTTAAATTTCCTTGGTTTTGGCAATGGCGAATTGCTCTACACAGAGGGCGCTGTCCTTCTCGGCATGGTCTACAACTTTATTCCGTTCATGATTTTACAGATTCATACATCCCTCTGTAAAATGGACCACTCTCTGATCGAAGCCAGTGCCGACCTTGGAGCAAATAAAATCCAGACCTTTTTAAAAGTAACCCTGCCCCTCTCTCTGCCGGGTGTCATCAATGGTATTACCTTAGTATTCCTGCCGGCAGTCAGCTCTTTCTTTATTCCAAAGTTGCTGGGCGGCGGACAATATTTCCTCATCGGAAATATGATTGAAAACCAGTTCATCACTGTTGGTGAATGGAACTTCGGAAGTGCCATCTCTATGATTATGGCCATTATCATGATGTTAATGATGGTTGCTGTGCGTAAAGTTGAAAAGAGAAACAACGGAGGTGAAGAATAGTCATTATGAAAAAAGAGAAACATACCTTTGGAAAAATACTCATGGTTTTGATGATCCTGTTCTTCTACCTTCCAATCCTTTACATGATCATCTTTTCCTTCAATGAAGGAAAATCGCTGACCTCATTTACAGGATTTTCTCTGCGCTGGTATCAGCACATGCTGGAATCCCGCGACATGATGCAGTCCCTGTATACAACCTTTGGCGTGGCTCTGATCGCCACTGTGATTTCCACAGTCGTTGGTACGATCAGTGCCATTGGCCTGAGTAAATCAAAAAAGATCATCCGAGATATTATGGAACAGGTCAATAACCTTCCTATGATGAACCCGGAAATTGTAACCGCCATCGGTTTTATGCTTTTGTTTATTACCTTCCGGGTGGAAAAAGGTTATGTAACCATGCTGCTGGCCCACATTGCCTTTTGTATTCCTTATGTGATTTTGTCTGTCATGCCAAAAATCCGTTCTCTGGATCCCAACCTGGCAGATGCAGCTATGGATCTTGGATGTACACCTTGGCAGGCATTGACCAAAGTCATTGTACCTCAGATTACACCTGGTATTATCTCCGGTGCTCTCATTGCTTTCACAATGTCCGTAGATGATTTCATCATCTCCTACTTTGTCACCGGCGGTGGTGTGAAAAACCTGAGTATTATGGTTTACACCATGAGCAAACGTGTAAATCCAAGTATCAATGCGATCTCAACCCTTGTTGTGGTCATTATTACCATCGCATTGCTGCTGATCAACCTTATTCCTGTTTTCTATTCAAAACAGCAGAAAAAACAGGAAGTCGGAAAGAAGAAATTCATCATGGTTATCGGTGCCGCATTGGCTGTGATCATCATTGGTATGATCGGATTTTCTGCCGTAAATATGGGGGACGACACCCTTCCATATGCTGGACAGACACTCCATATCTATAATTGGGGTGAGTATACAGGCGAAAATATTATTCAGGATTTTGAGGAAAAAACCGGCGCTACTGTCATCGTGGAAAACTTTGATTCCAATGAGCAGATGTATATCAAGGTTGCAAACGGTGAATCCTACGATCTTCTTGTTCCGAGTGATTATATGATCCAGCGTCTGATTGAAGAAGATCTTTTGCAGAAACTGGATCACTCCAAATTAGACTGTTTTGACAAACTTTCCGAAGCTGTTGTTGGTCTTCCATACGATCCGGACAATGAATACTCTGTGCCTTACTTCTGGGGAACCGTTGGTATTGTTTACGACACAACCAAAGTAGACGAACAGGATCTGATCAATGAGGGCTTTAATATCTTCCTTAATGAAAAATATCGTGGAGATATTTACCTGTATGATTCGGAACGTGATTCCTTTATGATGGCTTTAAAATCCCTCGGATACTCCATGAATACTGAAAACGAGGCTGAACTTCAGGAGGCTTACGAATGGCTTGTCCAGTGTGTACAGACCATGAAACCGGAAATCGTTACAGATGAGATCATCGACAATATGGCTCAGGGCAGAAAGGCTTTAGGTCTGATCTACTCCGGTGATGCGACTTACGTTATGAGTGAAAATGAAGACATGGGCTTCTATCTCCCGGAAAGCGGAACAAACCTCTGGTCTGACGCCATGGTCATTCCAAAAAATGCCCAAAATCCAGACCTGGCCCACGCATTTATTAATCATGTCTGTGAATATGAAGGTGCTTATGATAACTCCAGTTATGTCGGTTATACTTCTCCGAATCAGGAAGTTATGGAAGACCTTTCCAGTGAAGGCAGCGATTACGAAGGTATCAATGCCTACATTCCAAGAACGGATAATGAAAATGATGAAGTTTTCGTATTTAACGAAGACATCCGAAAAGTGATCAGTGATCTGTGGAGCCGCGTAAAAATTGCTGCCAGCAATGCCCACTAACTAAACAAAAAGGATATGAACTGCTGAGATTCATCCAATCTCGCAGCTCATATCCTTTTATTTGTGATTTATTTTTCTTCAAATGCCTTTATATATTCTCCCACCGAACGGGACATTTCTTTTGAGAAGTCCGAATTGAATTTACGGTCACAAAAGGTTTTCATCCAATTTTCATAAGTCTGTGTCAAAGCCTTCGTTTCAAACATCTCTTTCAGTTCTTTTCCATCCATATGTCTGTAACCATTTTCATGGACAATATGTTTCATCGCCGCGCGCTCCGGTTTCTGACGCTCAAGCTGCTGTTTCGTTGGATAACCAAAGACAAGCATCGCCGCCGGAAATACATACTTCGGGAGATTTAACATTTCTCTGTGGATTTCACAGTTCTCCATAATATCGCCAATATAACAAGATCCAATGCCAAGGCTCTGGGCCGCAACGACCATATTCTGAGCCGCAATATTGGCATCAGACACTGCCAGCAGTAAATCCCCTACACCAGGTTTTCGAGGTTCGCATCCGGCCATTAAAAAGCCTTCATACCACTTCTGACAATCTGCACACACGATCAGCACCATCTTCCCTGTAGCGATAAATGGCTGATGATCACAGGAGTCTGCAAGTTTGGCCTTTAAGCTCTCATCTGTAATGTCTAAGAT
>JAXJRF010000019.1:0-17351 GCA_036310765.1 Frisingicoccus sp. | reverse complement strand
GTCATGTTGATAGGAGAATAGAATACCATACTTGGGACATTTTTCCTTGTGGTATATTAGGACATTATCACAAATGGTTTAGATATGTATTTTAATTCATAAAAATGCTTGACAAGAAACGACCTCCATGCTAAACTGATCTAGTGTGCCGCACAGTGAGGTTTTAAGATCTGAAAAGACACCGAAGCTGGCGAGTTTTATTATTAGGAGGTGCCATATGTACGCAATTATAGCAACAGGTGGTAAACAGTACAAAGTATCTGAAGGCGACGTTATCCGCGTTGAAAAACTCGGTATCGAAGCTGGTGAATCCGTTGTATTTGATCAGGTTCTTGTTGTTAGCGGTGATGAAGTAAAAGTTGGTAATCCAACAGTTGCTAACGCTACAGTTTCCGGTACAGTTATGTGCGAAGGAAAAGGTAAAAAAGTCATCGTTTACAGATATAAGAGAAAAACCGGATATCACAAAAAGAATGGTCACAGACAGGCGTATACACAGGTTAAGATTGATAAGATCAACGCTTAATCCGGGTCGTTGAGTTATGATTTGTGTAACTATTGTCCGGACAAAGGACAATCAGATCAGAGCTTTTCAGGTTGCTGGTCATGCAGGATATGCAGATAGTGGACAGGATATTGTATGCAGTGCGGTTTCCGCATTGACAATTACAACCATTAATGCCATGGAAACCTATACTTCACAGGCTTTCGAAGTCGATCAGGATGAAGAGGATGGCGTTATTACTGTTAACTTTTTGGAAGATTTGAATCATGACGCAGAACTTTTGATGAATACTTTGATCCTCGGATTGCAAACCATTGAAAATGAATATAACGACGAATATATACATGTAGATTTCAGGGAGGTGTAGACGATGTTAAAAATGAACCTTCAGTTTTTCGCTCATAAAAAGGGTGTTGGTTCCACAAAGAACGGTAGAGATTCCGAATCCAAACGTTTAGGAGCGAAAAGAGCAGATGGACAGTTTGTAAAAGCTGGAAATATCCTTTACAGACAGCGTGGTACTAAAATCCATCCAGGCTTAAATGTTGGCCGCGGTGGCGATGATACATTATTTGCTTTAGTTGACGGTGTTGTAAGATTTGAAAGAAAAGGTAGAGATAAAAAACAGGTTTCTATCTATCCGGTAGCAGCAAACGAATAATAATGAAAACAAGGCGACTTCAGATTTTTAGGATTTGAAGTCGTTTTTTCTTAAAGAAAATAATCATAATATCCAAAAGAAGGGAGGTCATCCTATGTTTGTAGATAAAGCGAAAATATATGTTCGTTCCGGCAAAGGCGGTGATGGACATGTCAGTTTCCGTAGAGAGCTCTATGTCCCTGCCGGCGGACCGAACGGTGGTGACGGCGGTAAAGGCGGCGATGTGATTTTTGTTGTCGATAAGGGATTAAACACATTAACTGATTTCCGTCATATCCGCAAGTATGCGGCAGGTGATGGACAACCGGGAAGTAAGAACCGCTGTCATGGTGCAGATGGTGAAGACATCATTATTAAAGTTCCGGAAGGAACGATTATCAAGGAAGAAAATACAGGACTTGTTATCGCCGATATGTCCGGTGAAACACAGCGTTTAGTACTTTTAAAGGGCGGCCGCGGCGGTAAAGGCAATCAGCATTATGCCACTCCAACAATGCAGGCTCCAAAATACGCCCAGCCGGGTCAGAAAGCCCAGGAACTGAATCTTATTCTTGAGTTAAAGGTCATCGCTGATGTTGGTCTTGTCGGTTTTCCAAATGTTGGTAAATCCACATTTCTTTCCAGAGTAACCAATGCCAAACCAAAGATTGCCAATTACCATTTCACCACATTGAGTCCAAATCTCGGTGTTGTGGATCTTGACGGCAGCAATGGTTTTGTCATTGCGGATATTCCGGGAATTATTGAAGGTGCATCGGAAGGTGTTGGTCTTGGACACGAATTCTTGCGTCATATTGAACGTACCCGTGTCATCATTCACATTGTGGATGCTGCCGGTGTGGAAGGCAGAGATCCGATTCAGGATATCCGTCTGATCAATAAAGAGCTTGAGTCTTATAATCCAGAACTTGCAGCTCGTCCTCAGGTCATTGCGGCGAATAAGATCGATGCCCTGTATGAAGGCGAGAATGACGATGCTATCCAGCTTTTAAAAGACGAATTTGAACCGGAAGGCATCAAAGTATTTCCGATTTCCGCAGTAAGCGGCAAAGGTGTGAAAGAACTTCTTTACTATGTCAATAATCTTCTCAAAGAGCTTGGTGAAGAAAAGATTACCTTTGAACGTGAATTCTTCCCTGAAAAGATTGAAGAAAATCTTCCATTTACTGTATTTAAGGACGAAGAGGAAGAAGATGTGTATCATGTTGAAGGTCCAAGAGTCGAACGTATGCTTGGATATACAAATCTCGAATCTGAAAAAGGCTTTGATTTCTTCCAGAAGTTTATGAAAGAGAACGGAATTCTGGATGAATTGGAAGCTTTGGGCATTCAGGATGGTGATACTGTAAAGGTATACTATCACGAGTTTGAGTATTATAAATAACAGGAGGATCCAATTTTGATTAAAAACAGTAAGCAGAGAGCCTATTTAAAGAGTCTCGCAATGAATATTAATCCTATTTTCCAAATTGGTAAAGCCAGTCTGACTCCAGAGTTAACTCAGGCAGTTGACGAAGCATTGGCAGCAAGAGAACTGATTAAAATTTCTGTTCTTCAGAATTGTCTGGATGATCCGAGAGCTATTGCTGAGTATCTCAGTGAACGTACACATTCCGATGTGGTTCAGGTAATCGGTAAAAAAATCGTTTTATACCGTGAAGGAAAAGATAAAAAGAAAAAAATTATTCTTCCGGAAAGATAAGGTGACATGGTGAAAAAAGTCGGCATAATGGGTGGTACTTTCAACCCGATTCATGTAGGTCATTTGATGTTGGCGGAAAATGCTTATGCCTATTGTAATCTTGATGAAATCTGGTTTATGCCGTCGGCAGATCCACCGCATAAAACGGAAACAAAAGTTCTCGAATATGCACACAGAAGCCGAATGACAGAATTGGCAATTGCTGATATTCCTTATTTTAAAAAAACGGATTTTGAAGCCGAACGTCATGAGCCAAGCTATACAGCCGAGACACTTCGATTGCTGCATACAAAATATCCGGATGTTGATTTTTATTTCATTATGGGAGCTGACTCCCTTTTCCAGATCGAAACATGGTATGAACCGGCCAGAGTTATGGAACAGGCAGCTTTGCTCGTTGCTGTGCGGGATCACCACTCGAAAGAGGAAATGATAAAACAGATGGATTATCTGATTGATAAATACCATGCCAGAATTTATCTCGTAGATATGCCGGGTATTGATCTGTCATCAAATATGATTCGTCAGCGGGCATCAAATAACGAAACGATTCGTTTTTTTGTGACCGAGTCGGTGCGTCAGTACATTTTAGAACACAACTTATATGATGGGGAATGAGGCAGCATGAAATATTCAATTGAAGAAATACAGGAAAAACTTCGCAAGAAATTCAAAGGCAATCGTTTTATTCATACACTGGGCGTTGAATATACATCGGTATGTCTGGCGATGAAGTACGGTGAAAATTTGAAGAAAGCCGAGCTTGCCGGTCTTTTACACGATTGTGCCAAACAGCTTCCCGAGCAAAAAATGATTCAATTGTGTATTGAACATAAAGAAGTGATATCTGAAATGGAAATGGAACATCCATTTTTGCTTCATGGAAAGGCAGGGGCATGCCTTGCCCAGGATGAATTTGACGTTAATGACGAAGATATTTTAAATGCCATTCGATATCACACAACAGGACGTCCGGCAATGACTCTGCTTGAGAAAATCGTCTTTGTGTCCGATTACATTGAACCAAATCGAAATAAAGCAGATCATCTGGATGAACTGAGACGATCAGCTTTTGAAAATCTTGACGAAACCGTACTGTTGATTTTAGATCAGACGTTGGATTATCTGGAAACATCCGGAAAAGATATTGATCAGCAGACAGTGATAACACGAGACTATTACAGAGATTTATTAAGGAGTTCGAATAATGAATAATTCAAAAGAAATGACGAGTCTGGCTATCAAGGCTCTTGAAGATAAAAAAGGGAACGATATTCAAGTCATTGATATTCGTGAAGTATCCGTTATTGCAGATTATTTTATCATCGCCAGCGGAAGCAACCAGAATCAGGTACAGGCTTTGGCAGATAATGTTGAAGAAACTCTTGGACGTGCTGGTTATGAACCACGTCAGACAGAAGGATACGGTACAGCAACCTGGATTCTGATGGATTACAATGATATTATCGTTCATATCTTTTCCGAAGAAGAACGTTTATTCTATGATCTTGAAAGAATCTGGAGAGATGGAAAAACAGTAAATATCGAAGAATTTAAATAAAAATTATCAAATAATTAAAGCCTTTATATCCATGCATTTGATGTGATATAAAGGCTTTTTTACTACATATCCATGCGGACCAAACCGATCACCTTACCAAGAATATCAACATGGTCACAAAGGATTGGATCCATCGTATCGTTCTCCGGCTGGAGACGGTAATATCCGTTTTCTTTATAAAATCTTTTGACTGTGGCGGAATCGTTGAGCATGGCAACAACAATATCGCCGTTTTTCGCTGTGGAACGCTGCTCGACAATAACTGTATCTCCGTTATAAATACCGGCATTAATCATGCTGTCCCCGCGTACCTTCAGCATGAATACAACTGCGTTCGGAAGATACTCAACAGGAATAGGGAAGTAGTCTTCAATATTTTCCTGAGCCAAAATCGGTTCACCGGCAGTTACCGTACCGATAATAGGAACATTCGTCATCTCCCGGCGAGTTAAGGCAAACTCATCATCAATGATCTCGATGGCCCTTGGCTTTGTCGGGTCTCTTCGGATATAGCCCTTGTCTTCCAATGTAGATAAGTGAGCATGGACAGAAGAAGTGGATTTCAAATGCACAGCCTGACAAATCTCCCGGACAGAAGGCGGATAGCCCTTTAATAAAGTTTCTGATTTTATATATTCAAGAATCTGTTTTTGTTTCTCAGTCAATTCTCCATTCATAAAAAAGCCCTCCTTTAAAAGTACATAATCATCTTAACACATTCACTCGAACAATGCAAACATATCGCGAACAAACGTTTTGTAAAAATCCGAAATCCTATTGACAAACGAACAGATGTTCAATATAATTCAATTATACAAACAAATGTTCGTTAAATTACCATTCAAACAGAGGAGGAAAGTTTATGAAAAGATTATTTGCATTCGCAGTTATACTTGGGGTTTTATGTATGGTTCTTATTTTTCCATGGAATGCAGTAGAAGTGCAGGCGAATGATTCCATGAAGATGAATGAAAGAAAGTATTTTACAAGTTATGTTGTTGAAAAAGGAGATACTCTGTGGGATATCGCTGAAAGATTCATGACGCCTGAGTATGAATCCATTTACTGTTATATTTTAGAAGTGATGGAAAGCAATCATTTAGAAAGCACCAACATTAAACAAGGTCAGTTATTAGTTCTGCCTTATTATGCTGATGCTCCCTCATGGATATTGTAATTATACGATATTCGATTCTGTTATGTTTTTTCTCTTAAAGTAATCGCACTTGCAGCCATTCGGCGCCGACTGTCTTCAAGGCGTGCATAATGTTTCTTTGTAGTATTCACATCTTTATGTCCAAGTACATCAGCAACAAGATAGATATCACCTGTTTCGTTATATAGACTGGTACCATAAGTACTTCGCAATTTATGAGGTGTAATATTTTTCATTGTTGTTATGGTTCTTGCATATTTTTTAACAAGATTTTCTACAGAGCGTACCGACATACGTTTTTTCTGCATCGATAAGAAGAGTGCGTTTGTATGTCCAGGCAAAGCCTGAATCTGTTTTCGCTCATCGATATAGGGCAGAAGTGCCTCAAGAACCTCATCTCCAAAGTAGATCACAACCTCATTACCACCTTTTCGGATGATACGGATTCCATTATTATTAAAATCTATATCTTCCATATCTAATCCGACACATTCAGAAACGCGGATACCTGTCCCAAGAAGAAGTGTCAGAATTGCCAGATCACGCACTTTTGTTTTTTCATGGTAAGCAAGCTGTTTATTAGTCAGCTGTTCACCCGACTCCACATTATCCAGCAAGCGTGCCACTTCATCAATATCCAGACGTATAATGGATTTATCGTGCAGTTTTGGAGCTGATACGAGGGCTGCCGGATTCGTAAGAATCATTTCTTTTTTGAAGTAATAATTATAAAATGTTTTTAAAGATGCCAGTTTCCTTGCAATGCCACGTTCAGTATTTGTATAAGTTTTACTGTCTTTTTCATAGAGCTTAAGGTATTCCAGGTATTCTTCGATATCCAGTGCCTTAATCTGATCCAGGGTTTCCAGCGGAATATCCCGCATCTTCATATTCCTCAGTTCCGGATTATATTCCTGCAGAAATTCAAAAAAAATCCTAAGATCGTATCCATATCCCAGACGGGTACGAGAGGATGTCCTTGGTTCAATACCTCGAAAGAAGGAGAGTGTGAATGTGGGAAGTTCCTGTAAAAGAGCCCTTAGTTTTTTCTGATTTTCTATATTGTTTTGTTCCTGATAGGTATATTCTTTCAAAACAATTTCCTTTCTTTACTTTAACTTTTCGATGATTTTAGAATCAATTTTCGGCCATGAGGAAATGTTACCGTTAAGAATTGCATGAAACATTTTATCCATAACACCAGGATTTTCAGCGTTAAGCTGTTTCAATAAATTCTTCATATATTCACGTTTTGTGTTGCCATCTGCCGGACATGGATTTTTGCTAATCGGAAGATCATATTTATTTTTAAATCCAATAACATCTGCTTCATAGACGAATAACAAAGGACGAATGACGGTCAGCTCCATACGATCCAGATAGGTTATCGGTGAATAACAATAAAAGCGTCCCTCAAACATCAGGGACATGAGCATTGTTTCCACAAGATCATCTCTATGATGGCCATAGGCGATTTTATTACATCCATGAGCCTTTGCGACTTCATTCAGAGAACCTTTACGCATCTTGGCGCACAAAGAACATGGATTTTTTTCTTTGCGTTCATCAAAGATAATCTGACCGATATCTGTTTTGACAACCGTATAAGGAACACCGAGAGATTCACATAATTCCGCAATTTTATCTGTTTCAAAACCTTCAAATCCCAAATCGACAGTAATAGCCTCAATTTCAAAAGGATTTGGATAGAAACGTTTCAAGCCATGCAAAGCATATAAAAGTGTCAGACTGTCTTTGCCTCCGGAAATTCCGATAGCGATTTTGTCACCAGGCTGAATCATCTGGTAAGTATCAACGGCTTTACGAGTGAAGCTTAAAAGTTGTTGTAATTTCATAAATTTATAAACCTTTCTATAAAAATAATAGTAAGTATCAAAATACGTGCTTTGAGCAGTAAGTAGCTATAGAATACCATATTCCTGCGTTTTTTGCAATAACTTTTCGGAAAAGCTGTGTTTAGCGAATAGTTTAATGTCACGAAATAAGACTGCTCTTATCGTTGAGCAGCCTGTCCATTTCTTAGTTTTTCCAATATTTCTTCAAAATACTCTGGTAACTGTGTTTCAAATTCCATGTACTCTCCACTTGTCGGATGAATAAAACCAAACACCTTTGCATGAAGAACCTGCCCCTGAGTTTTGAAAGGTTGTTTGGCCGGACCATAAACAGCATCTCCAAGCAACGGATGTCCAATGGATGCCATATGAACACGAATCTGATGTGTACGTCCGGTTTCCAGTTCACATTCAACATAGGTATATTTTCCAAAACGTTCAAGCACTTTATAATGCGTGACGGCCTCTTTGCCGTTTTTATGGTTAATCGCCATCTTTTTGCGGTCTACAGGATGTCTTCCGATAGGTGCATTTATAACTCCCTGATCTTCACGCAAATTATTCCACACAATGGCATGATATCTACGCGTAATGCTGTGAACCTTTAATTGATCCGCAATGCAGTTATGGGCTTTATCATTTTTACATATAATAAGTACACCGGTTGTATCCTTATCAATTCGGTGAACAATCCCCGGACGCATCACCCCATTAATGGACGATAGAGAATCTTTGCAATGATAAAGCAAAGCATTGACAAGGGTGCCGTCCATATGACCGGCGCTTGGATGCACGACCATATCCTTCGGTTTGTTTACAAGAAGTACATCATTATCTTCATATAGAATATCCAATGGAATATTCTGAGGCTCAACATCAAGGCTTACAGGTTCAGGAAGGGATATTTCTACACTCTCCCCTTCTTTTACCTTATAGTTAGCCTTTACCGGCTTTAAATTGACGGTTACAAGGCCATCTTTAATCAGTTTCTGGATATAGGAACGGGATATATCGTCCATATGTTCGCTGATAAAACGGTCAATACGTATATTGTCGGATTCTTTTTCAACAACCCAGCTATTCATTCTTCTCTCCTTTTTTGAAACTCAAAAAATCAAAGTCGGTATCATCTTTATAGACAAATAAGGATACGATGATCAGTAAAGCAGCTGCACAGACAACGTACATATCTGCCACATTAAATATCGGGAAATTAATCAGTTCAAAATAAATAAAATCTACAACATAGTGACGGAAAACACGATCGATAAAATTACCGACAGCACCGCCTGTGATCATAACCGCAATAATTCTCAGCCAGATATATTTTTTTGTATCTGGAATCTTTGAATAGATAAAAAATATAATTCCAAGAATGATGACGGTTGAAACAATCAGAATTGGAATCTGACCCTGCATAATCCCCCATACTGCTCCCCTGTTTTCGTGATAGGTAAAGGACAGCACACCCGGAATCAGGGGAATGCTGGATATCGGTTTAACATGCATAAGAACCATGTATTTTGTCCACTGATCAAATAATATTAATATTAAAGCACCTATAGCAGCTTTGAGATATTTCATAAACAAGCTCCCATTCCGTCCAGGATTTCCTGATCTGACAATTCGCGGTCAATAAAGGCATTTCCCACTGTCCGAAGCAGAATAAATTTAACCTTGCCTCCGTCCATTTTCTTATCTGATTTTGTCGCCAAAAGAATATTTTCCGGATCCAGATGTTCAATTTTTGTCGGCAGATGAAAAAGTTCAAATGTGTTTTTGATATCTTCAAATGTTTCTTCTGTAATAAAGCCTTTATTTCGTGAAATCGCAGCTGCGGCAATACTTCCCAGTGCAACGCACTCGCCATGAAGCCATTTAAAATCCATTAATTTCTCAACAGAGTGTCCAACTGTATGACCAAAGTTCAATAAAGCACGTTCTCCCTGTTCTTTTGGATCTCTTTCGACCACACCGCCCTTGATCAGACAGCTTTCATAAATCAAATGCTCCAACGCCTCATATTCTCTGTTCATGATGGTTTCCGAATGGGTTTTGATCCATGTATAATAATCGGAATCTTTGATCAGACCATGTTTAATGACTTCGGCCATACCTGCACACAGTTCCCGATCATCTAAGGAAATCAGTGTTTTAAGGTTCATATAAACCAATGCCGGCTGATGGAAGGCACCAACCATATTTTTATATTGCTGAAAATCAACACCGGTTTTACCGCCAATACTGCTGTCTACCTGAGATAATAAAGTGGTTGGAAGCTGAATAAAATCAATGCCGCGAAGGAAAGTTGCGGCTGCATAACCAGCCATATCTCCAGTCACACCGCCTCCGAGGGCTACAATATAATCTTTTCGGTCAAACTTTTCAATAATGAGCTTTTCATAGATCTTTTCAATAACTGTCAGATTTTTATTCGCCTCGCCCGCCTCAAAAACAAAATGAACAACTTTAGAGGCAACACCAGCGCAGATATCAGCAACTTCTTTTAAATATAAAGGTGCCACATGACTATCTGTAATAATACAGATTTTACGTCCACTGACACCAATTTCCTTTAATTTCTCGCCTAAATGATCGTAGGAATCATCCAGATGAATATCATATATCTTTTTATTATTGTTATGAATCTCAATTGTTTTCAAAATGTAACACTTCTTTCTTCTTTTAACATAGAAAGAGTCTGTCAGACACTTTTGTCTGTACAGACTCCACGTGCAGCCGTCTTAATTATTTGTCGAAAATGCTGGCAATGTCCTTGATCATGGTATCATCTTCCATAGACACTGTTTCATCCATATCCTCTTCTGCTTCATCTGCAATCTGTTCAGCCACTTTGGCAGCTGCTTCCTGGTATACAGGTTCTGCAGCCGGGGCTTCATTAATTACCAGTGAATCCACTTTTGCTAACTGAATATTAAAAGCTTCACTGTCCAGCAATTCTACCTGTGATGCAGCCAGCGCTTTGTACTGAGCTTTGTAAGCTTCGTATTTCTGAAGTAATTCAACGGTTGTTGAATGAATATTTTCCAGTTCTTTTTTCGCATCTGCCACAATCGCTTCTGCCTTAACGCGGGCTTCCTGTTCGATCACTGCAGCATTTGTCTTCGCTGAAGCAATTGTTTCTTCGGATGTTGTTTCGGCAAGGACAAGAGCTTTCTGTAAAGATTTTTCAATATCTTTATAACGGCTGAGACTTTCATTTAAAACGCTCATCTTATTTCGAAGTTCCATATTGTCTCTATACAATGTTTCATAATCTGCATACAGACTTGTCAAAAAGCTGTCTACATCCTGTTTTGAATACCCCATACCTGATTTAAAAGTTTTTGCCTGTACATCAATTGGTGTTAACATAGACACTCCTCCTATACATACTTGTGTATTTCAACCATACACTTGTTTTTCTTTGATTTATTTTGACTATCGACAAAAATAAATTTGCCTTTATGCCGCACCGAAATACGATCCCCATCTTTCAATGATGCTCCATTGGATGTATTTAAACGGCTATTAATATAAACCTGCCCACTTTCAATTAAGCTGCAGGATTGTGAACGTGATAACCGAAACGCCAGACTGATCACCGCATCCAGACGAAGGGAACTGACCGTTCCATGGATCACTTCTATCTCAGGTTCAATCTTTGTTTCAACCGAATCCATGGTTTCAACTGTAACTCGTGTATGCCGTACCTGTGTCAATTCCGATTGGATAAAATCTTTAACTCTTGTCAGACACAAAACCTTGGCACTGGAGCCCTCAATCAGAAGGTCGCCAAGGCAGCTTCTCTCTAGCCCCAGTCCAAGAATACTTCCAAGAAAATCCCGATGGCTGAGACGTTCTGCATACTTCGAAGATACCGGATGGATGTCCAGCCAACATACTGGATATTTGGCAGGATCTTCAAAAGGCTCATCCGAGAAGACAGCTATCTTGCGTTCCGCAAAGTCATATCCGCCGTAGAGAACCGGATGCAGAGCACCCTGATAATAATTCAACAGCAAGCTCTGTTCATTCATATCTAAAAAGTCTGTAAAACAGGGCCGGTTCTGATAGTATGCCCGTTCCGATAAATCATTAAAATGTTTTAGCAGCATCTGCTCTTCTTTTGTCATAAGCTTTTAGTTCCCGCAAATAAATACTGCTGTTAAAAACGATCATTAAAGGAAGGAATCCGAATACCAGATGAAATAACTTCCTGAAGATCTCCGGAAATTTCAATCGCTTCCGGTGTAACAATAAATATATAATTTGAAATCTTTTCGATATTTCCAGCCATTGCATAGCAGGATCCGGATATAAAATCAATAATACGCTGTGCAATCTCCAGATCAATTCCTTCAAGATTCACAACCGCTGCTCTGCCGGATAATAAAACATCGCTGATCTCCCGGGAATCTTCAAAGGCTGTTGGACGAAGAACACAAACTTCACCTCTGGAGGCTGTGGACTTCATAGGAACGATTTTGCCTTTTGAGCTATTGGATGTATTATTGACCGCAGGAGCCGCCTTGAATACCTTGTCCTTTTTAACCGGTTTTTTTTCTGCCGTCTTAGTTTCGTGTTTAATCTCCGAAGTTTCCTTTTTGAAGACTTTTTTCTTCACGACAGGAGCCGGTACATCGTCAAAATCATTATCTTCTTCATATTCATCATCGTAATCATCGTAGTCGTCATAATCGTCATAATCATCATTTAAACGAATCATACTAAGAAATCTATCTAATCCTTTACCCATGAATAATCTCCTAACTCAATAATCTATTTCGTATATATTCTTTCACCAAAAATACCGGTACCAACGCGTACCATCGTTGCACCTTCTTCAATAGCAACTTCATAATCGCCTGTCATACCCATAGAAAGCACATTCATAGTAACATTATCAATGTTTTTATGGGCGATGTCAACAGCTAATTGTTTCAAATTGCGAAAGTATGGACGGTTCTCTTCCGGGTCATCTGTGAAAGGAGCGACAGTCATCAGACCTTTAATATGTACATTTGGCAGTTTCGCTATGGACTGGACCATATCAATCACTTCTTCTGTGCTTAAGCCAAACTTTGAATCTTCCTCTGCCACGTTGACTTCAATGAGAATATCGACTTCAACATTTTTCTTGGCTGCTTCCAGATTAATCTGTTCTGCCAATCTTAAAGAATCCACCGAATGGATCATTGAAACCTTGTCCACGATATATTTTACCTTATTTCTCTGTAAATGTCCAATCATATGCCAATTCAACGGCTCATGGATCGTTTCAATTTTATCACATAATTCCTGAACCTTGTTCTCACCATAATCCTTGATGCCTGTTTCCATGACTTCGTAGATGTCACTGACCGGTTTGGTTTTGCTGACAGCAATCAACGTAACATCCTCTCTTTTACGGCCTGAACGGTCACATGCGGCCTGAATCTTTGCCTCAACATCTGCTACATTTTCTTTAATCATGATTTTCATCTCCTAATATACAATTTGATCTTCCGAAACACTGTCCCCATTCAGAACAATATTATCATAGAGTGCGACACTGTAGTTCAGATTTTCTCTGACAATACAGTAGTCGCTGTTTCGATGAAGTATTTCCACAATCTCGAACTGGGTATAACCTTTATTGACATTATAAACACCATCCAGCTTGCCTGTTGCACCGATACGGTACCGATCGTCACTGCCGCTGCTGTTCAGCTTGCCAATATAATCACCCAGCTCAAAATCATCTGTGCTTACATAAAAATAATCTTCGTCCTGATAATAAATACCAGAGGTTCGAAAATCTGCAACGACCTCACCTTTTTCATCCACGCGTTCACAGTAAAAACCAACTTCAGAGGAACGATTATCTTCAATCAGATATTCAATCGGAATCTGATAAAAATCTTTCTGGATCAAAGCTGATGTCGGAATCTTCAGACCGGACACATTTTGAAATACAAGTTCGATTTCCACAAACCGTTCGGAAATATAACGTACCATATAATCATTCAAAAGCAGGACGCCATAGGCCCCATCACTGTTTTCCTGAATATAAAAATCCGCAATCGTTTCAATATTGTCTTTTTTAAATGTAAGACGTACTGAAGTAACTTCAGCAAGTTCTTCTGCCTGCTTTGCCGTCAACGGAATGACAATCTGCCATCGATGACTGCGAACTAATTTGTAAGCCGGTTCTCCCGATTGTATATAGGTATAAGGGTCGATTTGGTGAACCTCATGTGCACTGTCTCCGAGAACCTCTTTATTGACACTTTCCGCAGTTAAATTCTCATATCCGTCGTAACTGTAGGATACGATACCACTGCTTGAAGTCTGAACAACATATCCACTGATGTTATTATTTTCATAACTTTTGATTTCAGCCGCACTGACCATTTCTGTAGATAAACTCTGCATATTATAATCCAGAGAATAAATCTGGCCAAACTGGCTGTCTGAATAATTTTTCGTAAATACGGTGATCTGATCCCGTATTTCACTGTAATTTCCCGCATCCTGGATGACATCTGTTGCTTCCGAAACAGAACTTTCATCCGGCGGATTTGAATTTAAAAGATAAATGCTTCCGGAACTTGCAATTTTATCGCCATCTCCGACATAATAATTGATATAGCCATTGCCGGTCGCATTGATTACCTCTTCATCACGAATACATACGCCTGTAAAGGATGCACTGTTGACAATCTGGCCTTCCTCCACACGACATACCGAAATATTTTCCTTCATCAGGTTGACAACGACGGTAATCGTTAAATATATAAATAGAATTGCAAATACGATAAATCCGATATTAATCTGGAATTTAAAGTGTTTTTCTTCATTGGCCATAAGGGTCGAACTCCTTTATAAGAATAACTTAGTTTAATCAAAATACTTTAAAGCGGAACCATTCATGTAGGAACAGTTCTTACCCTGAAAACTGTCATTTTCAGTCATCCTGTCGGTAAATTCATCCTGGAGTTTCCACCAGCTCGTCTGCCAGTTGCAGAACAATGCATCCTTTTCAGGTATGCGGCTAAAAAGGCGTTCCACACCAATTCGGGGATCCAGATATTCCAAAAAGTACTGAAGTCGCAAAAAATATTCCTCTTTTGTACAAATTGTCAGCTGCTTTTTGGTATATAATCTTGCCATCTCTGTATTGGATGCAATATAAAGAGAATGAGCCTTCACAAGATCATTGCCCATAATCGAAATAATCTTACTGGTTTCGATCGCATCCTCAACCGTATCTCCCGGAAGATTCAAAATCACATGGGTACACAGTGTAAATGGATGCCGTTTGATCCGTAGGCAAGCATCTAGGTATTCTGCCAGACCATGACCTCTTCGGATTGTCTTTAATGTATGGTAATTGGCGGTCTGCAGACCGAGTTCAATACAGATATGAATATGATGTTTCTCGGAGAATCTGTCCAGAGCATCCAGATAATCATCGCGTATACAATCCGGACGGGTTGAAATGGCAATCTCCACAATATCCTCTACCTCTGCAGCCTCCTCCATGTAGGCTATAAGCTGCTCCACAGGCATAAAGGTGTTGGTATAATTCTGAAAATAAGCAATGAACTTTTCCGCTTTATATCGTTTCCGTATATATGCCTGCGTTTTGATCAACTGCTCCTTCACAGAAACGGATGCATCCATCGCCTCAAAGCCAGTCCCCGATTCCGCACAAAAGGTACAGCCCTGTCCATCCAATCGGTTTGGACAGGTGATCGGCAGATTCACCGGCAATTTATAAACTTTTGTATGATAATGTTTTTTTAAATAATCTGAGTATTTATAATATAAGCAATCTTTTTCCATATCTACTTATTATATATGTTTTTTTACTCGATTTAAAGCCTAAATTTCTTTTTCATGTATAGTTCACAAAAATTTCGTAAATAATAGAAAACAAATAGGAGGTGGAGTATTGTGGAACGTAATTGGTTAGATATCGTTTCTTTAATCCTTGTTATTATTGGCGCCATTAACTGGGGACTGATCGGTTTTTTCAATCTGGATCTTGTATCTATGATTTTTGGTACGATGTCCATGGTTACCCGAATCATTTTCGCAGTTGTAGGCATTGCAGGAATTTATTCCCTTTGTCTTTTCTGGAAATTAAAAACAGAATAACTGAAACGGTTAATCTATCATTTCCTAAAAAAAGACTCGAACTTTCGTCCGAGTCTTTTATATCTTATAAAGAGATAATGATATTATCTTTAAATTCATCTGGTATCTGTTCTGCGTCAACAGAAATACTGATAACAAAGTTTACATTAAATCTTGTAGAAATGTCATTTAATTTAGAAAGAACAAATCCAATGTATTCGTCGGATACACAGGAAACTGTAAGGAAGCTGTCTAAATACATAGCCTCTAAATCGTTATCCTGAGAAATAACACCAGCGATAAAACCTAAAAATGCATCATATGTATCTACTGGGAAATCGCTTAAGTTAATTAAACGAATCTTGTTGCTCAATTCATACATATGTTTGTTGTTCTTATCCAAATAAACCACATTGCCTGTAACAGCTTTAACTTCTTCGTTGGCTTTCTGGATTAAGTATTTTGTTTTACCCTTCCCTTTTACACCTGAAATAATCTGTATCATTTCGTTCTCCTCCTCTATGTCCATCGACTTATGCGTGTAATAAGCATATATTTATTATAGTATAAGCTGACTGAAAATTCAATCTCTATTTCGGAATTTTGTTCAAGAGAACATTCATTTCCGAATATAATTCCTGGCTCGTCGAGGCACCAAGAACAACTGAAATATAACCGGAATCTTTACTGTCCACATCATAGAGAATGAGACAGCATCCAGCCTCATCTGTTGTACCCGTTTTTCCGCCGAGAACACGCACATTTTCCGGATAATCATAGGTATCCAAGAAATATTGGTTGGTTGTCGTGTATGTGGCATCCACGATTTCGCCCTGAGCATTGGTATAAGAAATATCGCAGGATCTTTGACGAATGACATTTGTAAAATCCTCATATTTCAAGCATTCATTAAAAATCAGATAGAGATCATAGGCACTGGTATAATGATTATTATCGTGCAGTCCGCTTGGGTTAACAAAATTCGTGTCCACACAGCCCAGACGTTTTGCTTCTTTATTCATCATATCGGCGAAATTTTCAATACTTCCCCCAATATGAATAGCAAGTGCATTGGCCGCATCATTACCGCTGTAAATCATCAGGCCCTGAAATAACTGCTCCACTGTAAGCTCATCGCCCACATTGAAACCACATAATTTAGCTCCGTAATCCGTTACGACCATATCTTCTGTAAAAATAACTTTATCTGTAAAATTCGCATGCTGGATCGTGAGCAGTGCAGTCATAATTTTTGTGACACTGGCTGGATAGACTCTGTCATACACATCTTTTCCATAAACACCTTCCGCTCTGTCGATGCTGGCCAGCAGACTTGTATTGGATATATCTTCCTGACTCGAAGCCATAATTTCACCTGATGTCTCTGGAACCAAATCATCCGTTTCTTCCGAAGATTCCGTTTCTTCTATATTGATTGAATTGGTGTTTTTAGGAAACAGAGCGAGATTCACTGCAAAAAAATCATAATCGCTGTTTTGGTTCATGTTAATAATCCGTCTTGAATTTTCCAATGCAGTATCATTGTAGGATTTCATCAGATCCGAAGACGATGAACATCCCATAAGCAATCCTGCCGTACAAAAACATAAGAAAGCCATTCCAAGTTTTTTCATATTTTTATCATCCTGTTCATATATCATTTATAGAATTCACGCCAATCAAGGTCACCGCGGTCAAGTGCTTTAATAAGGAGCTCCGCTGTGGCCAGATTGGTAGCCAGAGGAATATTGTGATCATCACAAAGCTTCACCAGATTGTGCACATC
>JAXJRF010000018.1:0-6534 GCA_036310765.1 Frisingicoccus sp. | reverse complement strand
CGGACAGATTTATCATCGACAAACAATACGCTGTCTGCACAATTCACAATATTATAAAAATCATGGGATACCATTAAAACAGCCCCCTGATAATCGGCAATGGCTTTCTCCAATGCCAACTGGGCATAAATATCCAAATGGCTGGATGGCTCATCCAACAATAAGACATTTGCATTGGACAGTGCAATTTTAGCTACCTGGAGCAGGTTCTGTTCCCCTCCGGATAACTGATTGATCTTTTGATCCAATGTATCCGGTTCCAGACAATAATCCTTCAGATAAGCTGCAACCTGTTTTTTATTTTCAAAACCAAGAGGTTCAAACTCTTCATAAATGGTATTGGATTCGTTCAAAACCTCACCCTGATTCTGTGACAAAAATCCAAGTTCCACCCCTTCTGTAACATGAATTGCAGGATGAGCACCTTTGAAAATGTCCCTAAGCAATGTCGTCTTTCCGGTTCCATTGGCTCCGACGATGGCCAGTTTTTCATTGGCATGAAGTTCAAAGCTGACATTTTCCAGTAAAAGTTCATTAAATGCCACCTGATAATCATCCACACGAAGTACCGTTTCGTCAGAGACCGCCTCTATTACAGGAAGCTGAATCTTTGGCTGACGAATCTCTACAAAAGGTTCTTTGATCTGTCTGGCCTGAGCCCGGGCAAGCTGTGTCTTCTTTGCCTTCAATGCACGTCCGTAAGAAGCAATGTCGATTTTTGTCGCTCTATCTGTCATACGTTTCACCATCTTTTCGGTACGTTCAATCTCGGCCTGATCCTCTGCCGCCTTTTCCTGCAGCTCCACCTTCTTTTCCAGTATCGAATTATTATATTCAATATAGCTGCCGTCAAACTCCTGGATATCCCTGTCTTCCAGATGGAGGATCTTGTCAAAACATGTATTCAAAAGATACCGGTTATGGGTAACCACAAGCAATGTCCCCTTATGACCATTGATCAGATCCGAAAGGCTCTTTAGATTATCAAAATCCAGAAATGCATCCGGCTCATCCATGATAAGAAGATTCGGCTGTAAAAGCATCTCCTTCATAATCTGGAGCAGCTTATATTCACCGCTGCTCAATCTGGACACCTCTGTATTCTCGTGGTCCTGAAGGCCGATGAGTTTGAGCTGTTTACGGATATTGCTCTCATAATTATCGCCATCCATAGACTGAAATTCGTCCATAAGTTTCTGATACTGTTCAAATAATGGCTCCAGGTCTTCTTCTACAGCCATGCGGGCACAGATTTCTTCCGTTTTTTTCTGATTTTCAACAAACTTTTCGCTAAGATACTCAAATACGGTTGTCTGCTTTGCCTTCTCCTCTTTGGAAAACTGACTGACATAACCGATGCGATCCTGATCCTCCCGCAAAATCTTGCCATCATAAAGATATTTTTCAGGATCCATGATCATTTCTACCAAAGTTGTCTTACCCGTTCCGTTACTTCCAATAAACGCACAGTGTTGTCCATCTTCCAAAGTAAATGAAACGTTTTTGTATAATTCCTTTGCAGGAAAACCATAGGATAGTTTTTCTACCTGTATCATCTTTTATCTCCCTTTTATTCGTCTTTACGCAATTATAGCAGATGATTTTAAGATATGTCAAAAAACCATCTGCTATATACTTATACTTTATCTTTCAGATAAAAATTCATCAATTGCTTTTGCCGCAGACTTTCCGGCTCCCATAGCGGAAATTACAGTTGCTGCGCCTGTTACGGCATCGCCGCCGGCATAGACACCCTCACGTGATGTGAGTTCATCTTCATTGACAACGATTCCGCCCCAACGGTTCACTTCAAGACCTTCGGTTGTATTCTTGATCAGTGGATTTGGAGATGTTCCAATCGCCATGACAACTGTATCCACATCAAGAACAAATTCAGATCCTTCAACAGGTATCGGCCGACGTCTTCCCTTTTCATCCGGTTCACCGAGTTCCATTTTAATGCATTTCATTCCGATAACACAGCCGTTTTTCTCATCCCGAGGATCTTCTGGATTATTATATCCGATAATTTCAACAGGATTATTCAGTAAGCGGAAATCGATACCTTCTTCAATGGCATGTTCCACTTCTTCACGTCGTGCCGGAAGCTCATCCATCGAACGACGATAGACAATATAAACTTTATCAGCACCGAGTCTGAGAGCTGTTCTTGCCGCATCCATGGCAACATTACCGCCGCCGACAACAGCCACCTTACCGCCTTTCATAATTGGTGTATCCGGATGTTTCAGATAAGATTTCATCAAGTTGGATCGTGTTAAATATTCATTGGCAGAATAAACACCCTTCAAGGATTCTCCCGGAATATTCATGAAGTTCGGTAATCCGGCACCAGAGCCAATAAATACGGCTTCAAATCCCATCTCAAACAGTTCATCGATCGTCAATGTTTTTCCGATAACAACGTTGGTTTCGATGTCCACATCCAATGCTTTTAAGCCTTCAACTTCTTTTGCAACAATTTCTTTAGGCAGTCTGAATTCAGGAATACCATAAACAAGAACGCCGCCGGCTGTGTGAAGTGCCTCAAAAACAGTAACCTTGTAGCCTTTTTTAGCAAGATCACCGGCACAGGTAAGTCCAGAAGGACCGGAACCAATAACTGCTACTTTATGACCATTGCTTTCTGGTTTTTCCGGTTTGGCAGTTACAAACGTATTATGCCAGTCTGCAACGAAACGCTCAAGTCGTCCGATACCAACGCTTTCACCTTTAATACCGCGAACGCACTTGGATTCACACTGGGTTTCCTGAGGACATACTCGGCCGCAAACCGCAGGAAGGGAAGATGATTTTGAGATTACCTGATAAGCACCTTCAAAATCGCCTTCTTTAATCTTATTGATAAATTCCGGAATATGGATTTTAACCGGACATCCATCCACACAAGGCATGTTTTTGCAGTTAAGACAGCGCATTGCCTCGTCGATTGCCATTTCTTCTGTATAACCTAATGCAACCTCTTCAAAATTATGTGCACGTGTCTCTGGTGACTGAACGGGCATCTCATTTCTTTTCAAGTTCATATTTGCTTTTGCCACCTCAGTTTACCTCCTTATTGTAGAGATTGCAGGATTCTTCATATGCATGTCTTTCAAAAGTAGAATACATTCTTCCTCTTAACATTGCTTCATCAAAATCAACTTCATATCCGTTGAAATCCGGACCGTCAACACAGGCAAATTTCGTTACTCTTTTGCCGTCAACATTCAATGTCAAACGACATCCGCCGCACATACCTGTTCCATCGATCATAATCGGGTTCATGGATACTGTAACCGGTGTACCGTAAGGTCTTGCTGCTTCCACAACAAATTTCATCATGATCAGTGGTCCGATCGTAATGATCATATCAAAGTTTTCACCTGCTGCAAGCATCTCTTTCAATGGCTCTGTAACATTGCCATGTCTGCCATAACTTCCGTCATCTGTCATAACAATAAGTCTGTTGGAAGCTGCTGTAAATTCTTCTTCGCAAATAAGCAGGTCTTTACTTCTGAAACCAATGATACTTGTAACATTCGCTCCCATTTCATGAAGAGCTTCTGCGATCGGCATAGCAATCGCACATCCGACACCACCACCGATGATACATACGTTTTTAAGGCCATCCAGATGGGTTGCCACACCGAGTGGACCTACGAAATCCTGAAGGAAATCCCCTTCTTCTTTTTCTGCCAGCTTTCTTGTTGATGAACCAGCTATCTGATAAATGATTTTAACCAATCCCTGTTCTGCATCCGCTCCTGCGATTGTCAGTGGGATTCTTTCCCCATCTTCATCAACCCGGAGTATGATAAACTGTCCCGGCTTTGCCTTTCTTGCTACAAGTGGAGCTTCAATATGCAGTTCCACAACAGAGGGGTTAAGCACTCTTTTTTTTACTACTTTATACATTTTAACATCCCTTCATTTCCCTGTCCCCACTCCTGAGGTTACAGGCCTTTTTTTCATATTAAAACACTATGTGAGCCATTATATCGCATATTTTACCATTTTTCAATCAGTTTCTTCTTTGACACTGATGAAACAAGCCATTATAATTGTTCTTGAGAATATATAAATCTTAAGGAGTATTGTATGCCAAATATTATAGAAATAACGGATTTGAATCTGCCGGAGTTGGACATTTATGCCCGTTTAAATGAAAATCAGCTCCTCCATTATTTTGAACCGGATCTTGGACTGTTTATTGCAGAAAGTCCTATTGTTGCCTTACGTGCACTGGATGCAGGCTATGAGCCTGTTTCCCTTCTTGTCGAAGAAAAGCATATTGAAGGTCAGGCAAAAACTGTCATTGACCGCTGTGGAGATATTCCCATCTATACAGCATCTTTTGATGTTCTTTCCAGCTTGACCGGTTTTAAACTGACCCGAGGCCTTTTATGTGCCATGAAAAGAAAGCCTCTGCCTTCCCTTGAATCCATATGTAAAAACGCCCGCCGTATCGCTGTCCTTGAAAATGTGATGAATCCAACCAACGTTGGAGCCATTATCCGATCTGCTGCGGCCTTAAATATGGATGCGGTCATTCTAACACCCGCATGCAGCAATCCTCTGTACCGCCGGGCAATCCGCGTCAGCATGGGCACCGTTTTCCAGATTCCATGGACAATCATCGAAGATGACCATTCCGGTCAGACGTCTACACCGGTTGACGCTTTAAAGAAACTTGGCTTTAAAACAGCTGCCATGGCTTTGCGTCAGGATTCTATATCCATTGATGACCCAGATCTGATGTCCGAAGAAAAACTGGCCATTATTCTTGGTACAGAAGGGGACGGTCTGGCAGACTGTACGATTGAAGATACCGATTATACCGTTCTCATTCCCATGTCCCATGGTGTCGATTCCCTGAATGTGGCTGCTGCCAGTGCCGTTGCCTTCTGGCAGCTTGGAAACCGGTAAAACATCGAAATAAAAGAGCATCTGTGAATTTTGAACCGTCCCAAAAAGTTAAACTTAAAAATATAACTTTTGTGGGCACTTCATCCACAAATGCTCTTTCTCGGTTTTATTTTAAATCAAAATGATAATTCTGTTTCCAGAATTTGGAAACACGATCGATACGGAGCATCGCCTTTTCCGGTATCTCCTCCCTATCAGTAAATCCCAAACGAATAATAGTTTCCGTCGTTTGATAATTATTATCGAGAAAATACTGATTAAACAAATTATCTTTCATCGGAATGAACGCTGTTTCCACATTTCTTACTTCACTTTCACCCGTCTGTGACGAATATACCCATACCCCCGATGTCTTCTCCGTTCCCAACGTAGCTTTAATGCCGAAAACTTCCGTATTTTCTTCAATCGCCACAGGCTCAATCTTTATCAACACTTCATCGCCATATTCTGTGGTACTGGTTTCATCCGTATCATCGACAGTGTACGCATATGTTCCATGGACAACACGAATTTCTGTGATGTGATAACAATCTTCACCCACATAGAAAGGAATATCAACTTCCATATCATTTTCTGGAATATCCAGAGGAATCAATGGTACATCCTCCTCCGAAACAATGCAGACATTATCGACATCTATACTGTCCAAATCGGCCACATCATTTCCCAAATACTCCATAACATAGCCGCCTGTCAACCGACTTATGCCCCAATCAAGTGTTGGCAAATCTCCAATACTTGTAATTTTCCAAACGTCTTCGGAATATGTATAGGCTTTCAGTTTCTCGATGTCACCGTCGTATTCTTTCTGTAGTACAATTGTTCTTCCAGAATGGGTCTGATGCATTCCAATATCTTCAAAATCTTCATATTGGCCGATCGGCTGCATCTTTACCGTATACTTCTCTCCCAATATGTCCAATGCTATCTCATCCGCTGGATACTTGTACGTAAACTCATTCCTGATATTGATTGGTGCATCCCCTTCAATGGATAATCCCCCCGAATGGGATCTCTGAGTCTTGCTTTGATCTTCTGTATAAATTCTGACAACATCCGATGTATCTTCATCTAATTCAATGTTATCGAACTCGACCTCTGTTATGACAGTTTTCTCTTTCCAGATGATGTTTTTAATGGTGATCGTGCCTTCTTCCTTTTGGATCACCATAGGTGCATCGGACATCTCATACCATATATCACCGTCTTCTTCCTGAAAACCAGTTGCAGGACTGAAACGATATCGGTAAACGACTGTTTCCGAACACGAAGTTAAAAGTCCAAAAACCATGACAAGGGTTACAAGTAATAAGCTTTTACATCCTGTTTTCTTCATCATAAAACTACGCCCCCTTTCTTATTTTTTATTATACTAAAAACAATAAAAGGGGGCAATTTTTTTTACTTTTATTTATTTTTGAAAATTCAAATCCGCCCATGCCGAATGCCCATAAGCAGACTTGGCATGCTTCACCGCATTTATAATAGCCTCTGACATTACATCCGCTGCCAGTGTGCCAACCATATCCGGATCGGCTGAAACATTGCCCACTGAGAGGGCATAAATGCTGTCACCGTCCTTCGACGTATGGACCGGAGCTATTG
>JAXJRF010000017.1:0-6700 GCA_036310765.1 Frisingicoccus sp. | reverse complement strand
GCTTTAATGGATACCTGACGAGCAACGTTCTGACCAAGACCTGCCTGTAATACGTTACCATAAACAACTTCATCTACCATTTCAGGAGCGATGCCTGCTCTGCTGACAGCTTCTTTAACTGCTACTGCACCTAAATCTGCAGCAGATACGGATTTAAGGGAACCGCCAAATGATCCAATAGGTGTTCTACATGCGCTTACGATTACAACTTCTTTCATAACGTCCTTCTCCTTTATATTTAAGTGTGTATATCACATCTCTAAGATCGAAGATGTGATTAATAATAACTTCGGGGAATCAAATAATAACTTTTAGTGTTAATATTTTAACCTCTGTCCCTCATGTAAATTATTATGACATATTTATCAAAAACTGTAAAGTGTTAATTAACTTTTCGTCATTTTGTACAATTATCCAACTCTCTTTATGTCTAATTTTATTTGCATGCAAATTATTTGTAAACACTTTTGCATTTCTTTGTTAAGATTTTATCCTTTCAATCCATATTCAAAAGAATTCCCTGCCCTTTTGGCATGTCCATGAATTTTTTATAAATACATCCACCAATAAACCAGTTTTTGCAGGCAAAAAGCGAAGTTTCTTTTCTCCACAGCATCCGTAATATAGATTGAAAATTGTTCAATAATCTCTCCATTTATCTCATAATAGAGCCATCCCACCCTTTCATTTGCGTCAATGGGTGCTTTCCGCTCCAAATCTCTTACAATCTTTGATGAAAATATATCAGATTCTTTCATGAGGATATTCATCGAATGGGCATCTGTTGTCAGTCGGACTGTATCTTCACAGCCGCCGTCAATTTTAAGTTCTCCCACATCCAGCGCATCGGAACCGATTTCCTTCAGTACATAATGTTCCAGACCAAAATTCATTAATTTCATCGTATCCTGCCATTTATAGTTTTTATTCGGAGGCCAGCCACTTCCAAGAACAACTGAAATATACACTCTTTCGTCCGATTCAAGGGCTCCGACAAAACAATATCCAGCATCATTTGTAAAACCGGTTTTTATTCCAAAAGCTCCGGGCATCATATTTAAAAAAGCATTTTTATTTTCCACATGATACTGACGTGTACCATCGACATTTGAAAAAGAATAAGAACCTGTATTTATAATTTTTAGAAAGTCTTCATTTTTTATTGCTTCCGAAGCAATAAGGGCCAATTCTGCAGCCGTTGTATAATGTCCCTGGGAGTCCAGACCATTGGGAGTCACAAAGTTCGTCTGCATACACCCCATCTCTTCTGCCCGCTGGTTCATCATCTGTGCAAATTCTTCCACACTGCCGCCGATATGTTCTGCAATGGCAACGGCTGTATCATTATGGGATTCCAGCATTAAAGAATACAGCAAATCTTCCATTCGAAACGTATCGCCGGCAACTGCATCCAACTGAACATCCGGCATACTGGCCGCATATTCCGAAATACTTACCTGCTCATCCGGAGCCGAATTTTCCAAAGCAACCAGACAGGTCATAATTTTCGTCGTGCTTGCCATTGCCATCGGTTCATTTTCATTTTTCCCCCATAAAACCCGCCCCGTTGTCCCATCAGCCAGAACTGCGGAGCGGGCATACAAAGTTCCCGGACTATCTTCCTCTTCTTTTTCTACACCATATACCCATGCTGTACCTGCCAAACCAATGACACAGGATAAAGCTATAGTCAAACTCAAACGAATCAAACGTTCCACATGATCACTCCTTACACCACTTCATTTCAATTTATTTCCTGTCTCTCAGTTTTATGCATAACCTTGACGAATGCCTTCTTCTTCGTATATAATCCTTAAATGTGTCTTAAATTCGAAAGGAGTTTTCTATGATCAAACTAATCGTATCCGATATTGACGGCACCCTCGTGCCAGAAGGAACAAATGACATAAATCCCGAAATTTTTTCGTTAATCCGTCAATTAAAATCCAAAGGTATCTACTTTGCAGTTGCCAGCGGTCGCCATAAATGCAGTGTTGAAAAATTATTTGAACCTGTTCAAAACGATATTTTTTATATCACCAGCAACGGTGCCTATGCGGGAACTTATGATAAAAAACTGATTGTTTCCGACATTTCAAAAGAAATCCAGAAAACACTGAGAAGTAATTTTGAAGATGATTTAAAGCTGCCTTATATAATAGAAACCTGCAATGCAGCTTATACAAACTGTCCAGATCCGGAATTTACTCGTATTCTGACGGATGGTTATGGATATCAGATCACACCCTATCATTCTGTGGACGAAATCACAGAAGATATTATTAAATTTTCTCTGTATCACCCGGAAAATGTTTCAGAAATCGATGAAACATGGCACAAAAAATGGAACAAAATATGTAAATCCTCTGTTTCCGGAACCCACTGGATTGATTTTATGGCCGAGGGAACGAATAAGGGAAATGCCCTCGCCCAGCTTCAGGAGGGTCTTGGCATTACAATTCAGGAAACCATCGCTTTTGGCGATCAGATCAATGATATTGAAATGCTGAAACAGGCCTATTTCAGCTTTGCCATGGAAAATTCAAGCTGCGTCGTCAAAAACGCTGCCCGTTTTGTCTGTGAAAGCTGTGAAAATGACGGGGTGGTCCAAATGATTCGTTCCATCATAAAGAACTCGTTCAGCAATTAAATTTCAATATTAAAAAACCTGACAAAACCGCCTCTAAAATGCAGCTTTGTCAGGTTTATTTTTTCAGGAATCTTCTTCAATCCCCAAATCAATTTCTTCTTCCGCTTCAATTTTAAACTCTTCCATCTTTTCTGGATTCATCACCGGCAGTTCTTCCGGTGTTCGAACACCAAAGGCCCTTAAAAATTCTTCCGTTGTTCCGAAAAGAATCGGTTTCCCCGGTGCATCCAAACGCCCGGCCTCACATACCAGATTATACTCAATGAGACGGTTGATGGCCTTATCCGAATTCACTCCACGTATTTTCTCGATTTCCGCACGAGTGACCGGCTGTTTATAGGCAATGATCGATAATGTTTCCAAAATCGTATCCGTCAATGTATGTTTTTTCGGACGATGCGTCATCTTGATCAGATAATCATACATCTCCTGTTTTGTACACATTTGAAAGGCATCCTCCAGCTCAATGATCTGTATACCGCGATTCTCTGCTTCATATTGTGTCATCATATGCCAGATCAATGTTCGTGTATCTTCTATATTCATTTCAAGAACCTGGGCGATATCCCCCACTGGTATCGCTTCCCCCATGGCAAAAAGCAGAGCCTCCACCGCTGCTTCCATTGTTTTGATTTCCATAATTTATGCTCCTTCAAAGCTTGTTTCCACCGGCACAGTCCCCTCACCGGTCATTTCAATCTGAATATCTCCAAAAATTTCTTCCTGGGCAATCCGAATCACTCCGCTTTTCATCAATTCGAGAACAGCCAAAAAAGAAACAATCATATAATTTTTACTTCGGCCCTTTGATAAGAGTTTCCGAAAACTGAAATATTTGTGTTCCGATCCATAATTCACAATATCATCCATACGGTCTGAGAGACTGACCTCTTCCTGCTCAATACGTCCGTACCGACTTCGGACCGGATCAATCTTATCCTCCTGGCGTTTCAAAACATCCAAAAAAATCTGGTGCAATTTCTTCAAATTTATATCACCGACAAGGGCAGCCAGATCAACAGGCGGTTCTTCATAGACCATATCTTTCGGCAAGGTAGGGCCCTTATACATGCTTTTTGAAGCATCCAGTTGACGATCCTTTAATTCCATTGCCATATATTTATACATTTTATGTTCCAGCAGTCTTTCAACAAGCTCTTCCCTCGGATCTTCTTTTTCAGATTCATCCTCCGGCTCTTTTGGAAGCAACATTTTAGATTTAATTCGGAGCAAAGTAGCCGCCATAACGAGAAACTCACTCATGACTTCCATATCCTGTTCCTGAAGCTGACGGATATACTCAAAATATTGATCGGTGATCAGCGAAATTGGAATATCATATATATCTATTTTATTGATATCGATCAAATGCAAAAGAAGATCCAAAGGGCCTTCAAACACCTGAAGCTTTACTGAAATCGCCATATTTCCTCCAAAATGAATTCGATTTTGTCAATTTCGGACATTTGGATGTCCGCCTTTTTGACAGCTCATTTCATTGTACCTATTTTCCTTTTATTATGCAAGCTTTTATTTTGACATTCAAATAGGGTTGTATTATAATAAATTTTATTACTAGATAAGGAGGGCATAACATGAGTTTCGAATTCAAGAAGAAATTACCGGTGCCAAAAGAAATCAAAGAGCTCTACCCTGTAAGTCCGGCTCTCGCTGCCAAAAAAAGAGAATTAGATCAGCAGCTTATTGATGTTATTACCGGAAAGTCCGATAAATTTCTGGCTATCATTGGACCGTGTTCTGCAGATAATGAAGATTCTGTATGTGAATATATTGAACGTTTAACAAGAGTTCAGGAAAAGATTAAAGACAAAGTAATCATTGTCCCTCGTATTTATACGAACAAACCACGTACAACCGGCGAAGGCTACAAAGGCATGCTTCATCAGCCGGACCCGGAAAAAGATCCAGATCTGCTTCAGGGAATCATCGCTATCCGTAAGATGCATATGCATGCACTTGAAACCTACGGAATGCCAATCGCTGACGAGATGCTTTATCCTGAAAATTACTGGTATCTTTCCGACATTCTCTCATATGTCGCTATCGGTGCCCGTTCTGTTGAAGATCAGCAGCACCGTCTTGTAACCAGTGGTTTTGATGTACCGGCAGGAATGAAGAATCCAACCAGCGGAGATTTCTCCGTTATGTTAAATTCCGTCGTTGCTGCTCAGGCTTCCCACAACTTTATTTACCGCGGCTGGGATGTCGATACATCCGGCAATCCATATGCGCATACCATTCTTCGTGGTTCCGTAAATAAATACAGCCGTTCCCGTCCGAACTATCATTATGAAGACTTAATGAAATTACATGATATGTACGGCGAACGCAACCTTGCCAACCCTGCAACGATCGTGGATGCCAACCATTCCAATTCGGACAAACAGTTCAAAGAACAGATCCGCATTGTAAAAGAGGTGCTTCACAGCCGTTCCCTTTCCAACGACATTCATAATCTCGTAAAAGGCGTTATGATTGAAAGTTACCTCGTTGAGGGCACTCAGAAAATTGGTTGCCAGCCACATGTTTATGGCCAGTCCATCACAGACCCTTGCCTTGGATGGGAAGATTCTGAAAATCTCTTATACGAAATCGCTGAAAGATGTTAATTTTTTCAACTTATTAAAGCCAGCAGTCGAACAGGCCGCTGGCTTTATAAATATCCGATTTAAAAAAATCTTTTCAAAATAACCTTTAAAAACAGAGGATTCAGGTAACTTTCCATGACACATCCAATTAAAATGATCAAAAACAGAACAATCGACCGCTGAATATCCGGCCGAAAAGAACCGCCTGTTTTTGACGATACACTGTTAAGAATCGTTATTGTCAACGGAACATAAACCATATATTGGGGGAACAGATAGGCTATCATACAGAGAATCCCGGAAATTCCATAACAAAATGTAAGCAAAGATAATGTATAGCCAAAAGCCACTCCCATCAAAACAACCAGGGGATATAATATGGAATAATTTTCTGTCAGACGGATACATGCTGACAAAATCAAGGCAATGCCGATGCGATAGATACTAATGCGGAGGAAGGTCATAAAAGAAGTCTCAAACTGAACCTGAATCAGACGATGATAATATTTCACCTGCTCGATCAATGCCGTTCCCTTAAATCCCATTGCGACATTTAAAAGCAATGTTCCTAAGATAACTCCCACTAACAAAAGAACTGCCCACTTTCTCATAGCATATCGATCTCTAAAAATAAAATCATCCCCCACTCTGTTCTATAAACTATTATATGAACTGACCAGGGGATATATCTCTGATTATTTTTTACAATATTTATGATAATAAGTCATCAGACCAGAAATGGTTTTGCTGTCCTGGATTTTTCCATCATAAATCATCTGGATCAAATCTTCGACCGGATAAGATTCAACATCCAAAAACTCATCCTCATCCAAATTCTGTTTGGACGGCTGCAAGTCTGTTGCCACATAAATAGAAATCTTCTCATCACAAAATGCCACTGTGGTGAAAATATCGATCAAATGCTCCATTTTTCCAGCCTTATATCCGGTTTCTTCCTCAAGCTCCCTTGCAGCACAGACTTCCGGCGGCTCTTCCCGGGAATTCAGCCCTCCGGCAGGCAATTCCAACGTCATACGGTCCAACGGATTTCGAAACTGTCTCACCATAAAAAGGGTTCCGTCATTTTTTACAGCCACAACCGCTGCTGCTCCTTTATGAGAAACAAGATCCCAGTAGGTTTCATGGCCGCTTGGCACCTGGATCGTATCCCGGTAAAAATCGACAACCGCTCCCTTATATATCAATTCTCTATTTAAACGTTTGTATCCTTCCATTCTGTCTCGTTCACCCCTACATCTGATTACACTTGTCAAAAACAGCGGAGGCAGCTTCGATGACCGCACTGCGCATTCCCTTTGCCTCAAGAACAGCCACACCTTCGATGGTTGTTCCGCCCGGAGAACATACATTATCTTTCAGTTTGCCCGGATGTTCCCCTGTTTCCAGAACCATTTTTGCCGATCCAAGAACAGCCTGAGCT
>JAXJRF010000016.1:0-4106 GCA_036310765.1 Frisingicoccus sp. | reverse complement strand
TTTCAGCATCCATTCTACCTCCTACATATTGGAAAGCAGACCATGTTTTTCATAACGTGTAATGCGCTTAATATGATTGGCATCATCCACAAAAACAACCTTTGGTGCATATCCTTCCATTTCGTCCGGTGTCATACCGCAATAACACATGATGATGATCTTATCACCTACCTGAACCATGCGGGCTGCTGCCCCATTCAAGCAGATCATCCCACTGTTTCTCTCTCCTGCAATAACATAAGTTTCAAACCGCTGTCCATTATTCACATCCACGATCTGTACCTGTTCATATTCCCGGATACCGGAGGCCTCCATCAGAGCCTCATCAATTGTAATACTTCCCACATAATCAAGTTCTGCCTGAACCACTGTCGCACGATGAATTTTCCCTTTTAACATTGTCATTACCATAATTGTCTACTCCCATATAAAATTATCAATCAATCTTGTTTTTCCAATAAATACTGCCATTGCGACAAGAACCGGGCAATCCACCTTATGATGTACCTCGATCGTGTCCCATTTGACCATTTCGACATAATCAATGCGGGCCAGCGGTTCTGCACTGATCATCGCTTTCATTCTGTCCAAAATCCGGTCACCATCTGTTTCACCGGCAGCCACCAATGCTTTTCCGGCAAAAATCGCCTGACTTAATACAAGTGCGGCCTTTCTCTCCTCTGGAGACAGATAGGTATTTCGCGAACTTTTAGCCAGTCCGTCCGACTCTCTGACGATCGGGCAGCCGACAATGGTCACGTTCATGTTTAAATCCCGGACCATACGGCGGATAACCGCCAGCTGCTGAGCATCCTTTTCACCGAAATATGCCCTGTCCGGAGTGACAATATTAAAAAGTTTATTTACAACGGTACAAACACCTCTGAAATGGATCGGGCGGCTTTTTCCACAAAGCTCATCACTGACGCCGCTCATATCCACAAATGTTGAAAAATCCGGTGCATACATTTCACCATCTTCCGGTGCAAAAACAAGGGCTGCACCCGCATTTTCACACAGTAATGCATCGGCTTTAAGATCTCTCGGATAACTTGCAAGATCTTCTGTCGGCCCAAATTGGATCGGATTCACAAAAATACTGACAACCACTCTGTCATTTTCCTGTACGGCCCGATCGATCAAACTCTTGTGGCCCTCATGAAGATAACCCATGGTCGGCACCAGACCTACACTCAATCCCTCATTTCTCCAGGCTTTCACCTGTGCTTTCACATCATCAACTCTTTTTTCTATCTGCATTGCAACCGCCTCCTAATATAACTTGTCGATAACTTCATTGGAAATACCATATCCATGTTCAGCCATCGGGAACACGCCTTCGCCGACTTCCTGAATATAGGTTTTAAACGCACTCTTCATGGCCTCACCAACATTCGCGTATCGTTTGACAAATTTAGGGGTAAAGTCGGAAAACATACCAAGCATATCCTGATATACAAGAATCTGACCGTCACAGCCTGCTCCGGCACCGATTCCGATGGTCGGTACATCCACAGCCTTTGTGATCATTTCTGCCAGAGCAGACGGAACACACTCAAGCACAATGGCAAAAACCCCCGCCTCTGTGATCGCTTTCGCATCGTCCAGCAGTTTCTGGGCAGCAGCTTCATCTTTTCCCTGTACCCGGTATCCACCAAGGGCATTGATCGATTGAGGTGTCAGTCCCAAATGTCCCATGACCGGAATTCCTGCCTGGGTGATCGCCTGAATCTGGGGTACAACTTCTTTTCCGCCCTCAAGCTTGACCGCGTTGGCTCTGCCTTCTTTCATCAGGCGTCCCGCATTATTTAAAGCATCATAAACCGATCCCTGATAGGACATAAATGGCATATCCACAACAACGAGGGCATTCTTTGCACCTCGTGCAACTGCGGCACCATGATGGATCATATCTTCCATCGTTACGGAAATCGTATCTTCATACCCAAGAATTACATTTCCAAGGGAATCACCCACAAGAATTCCATGAATTCCTGCCTCATCCAAAAGACTTGCCGTTGAATAATCATAAGCTGTCAGCATGGATAATTTCTTTCCTTCCTCCTTAGCTTTACGGAAGGTTGCAACTGTGTTTTTCATTTTAATTCTCCATTCCTTTCAAATACTGCATCAAAACATCATAATCCCGTTCCGGGTGTTTTTGCTTTGCAACGCCTGCCAGTACCTCTGACAATCGTATATAAATTTCACGTTCACGCTCCGGCAGCACGTTCAAATGCTTTTCAATGGTTTTGATATCTGCCCGTTCCACCGGTCCCGTCAGAGCATCCACCGCCCCTAAACGGGATACAGAAAGACAATTGTTCATAAACAACGGTTTGAGTGCCGTCTCGCCACTTTCCCGGTCAAAACCGCATGCCATCAAAAGATCCACACCGGTTTCAAAAAGTCCTGTCACCAGATTGCTTACAAAAACTGCCGCACTGTGATAAAGCACCTTTTGATCCGCACGAATCAAGCGTACTGGATTGCCGAGATTTTCAAAAAAATCTTTCCAGTAACCAATGTGTTTTTCCGAACCTTCAATTGTAAAAAAAGCTTGTGAAATTTCCTGATACGATTGCAGCTTACTGTTAACTGCAAACAAAGGATGGATAGAATAACCAAATGCTCCCATCTGGTCAATCTCAGAAAAGACAGCGGACGTCATAACGCCGCTACAGTGACAAATAAACTTGCCTGTCAAAGAATATGTTTTTATCGAATTCCACACATCTTCAATAGCCCCGTCCGGGACCGTCAAAAACAGAGCATCACTCGACTCGATAATTTCTTCCAGCGTCTCGTAATACTTTGAATGTGTAAAAACAGATGCCTGTCTGGCCGACTCCAGCTCTCGGCTATAATATCCGGATACACACACGTTGCGTTCCGACATGTATTTTCCTAAAGAAAAGCCAACTTTTCCTGCACCAACAAATCCAATTCTCATCTTATCACCTTCCTTCCAGGTGATGCTCTCTTTGGAATCCCGTTCATAAGGATACAAGTTCCATACAGATTCAATGACAAACTGCGGATTTGCAAACAAGTTTATAATAACACCGGTATGCCCCGAGGGGCATCCTTAAAAAGGTATAGTTTCTTCTGAGGAATACTATCCGGCATTATTATAACACATTATCGTTTCATGTAAAGTTAAATTTTACTTTGATTTATCATTCACCATCACGATAAACGACCTTGCCGTCACAGATGGTATATTTCACTTTTCCAGTCAGCGTATCACCGATAAATGGCGAATTGGAGGCTTTCGATTTAAAGTTCTCCCCAACGGTCCAGCTTTCATTCTCATCGAAAATCACCAGATCGGCAAGTCCTCCGACAGCCACATATCCCGCATCCAGATGGTAAAGCTGTGCCGGATTGACCGTCAGCTTTGCAAGCATATGGGAGAGAGTGAGATGTCCCGGTTTGACCAGATTTGTGATCCCCAGTGCCAACGCTGTTTCAAGACCGATCATACCGCTCGGTGCAGATTTCATCTCTTTCTCTTTTTCCTCTTTGCTGTGAGGTGCATGATCAGTTGCGATATAATCGATGGTATCATCCTTTAAACCTTCAATAATTGCAAGACGGTCTGCCTCCGTACGAAGAGGCGGATTGACTCTGGCCAGCGTTCCCTTTTGAAGAACAGCCTCCTCCGTCAAAGAAAAATGCTGAGGTGTTGCTTCCGCATGAATGTTCTTTCCGAGAGCCTTCATCGCACGAACAATCGCTACAGATGTGCCGCTGCTGATATGCTGGATATCGATTTCCGCACCAGTGTTCAATGCCAACGCACAGTCTCTTGCCACCAGCACATCTTCCGCCACTGCAGGTGCTCCTGCCACACCGACAGCTACTGAAACCGGTCCCTGATTGACACCGAAACTGCCGATCAATGCCGGATCTTCTTCATGAAAACTTAAAGGAACATTTAAGGCTTTCGCCATCTTCATAGCTTCCATAACAACAGAAGTATCCGCAATCGGCACACCGTCATCTGTAAAGCCGACAGCACCAAGCGCTTTCAGACCGATCATATCGGTAAGCTCTTTTCCCTGAAAACCTTTAGTAATAGCCGCCGTATTTAAAACACGAAC
>JAXJRF010000015.1:0-4312 GCA_036310765.1 Frisingicoccus sp. | reverse complement strand
GCAAAAGTTAAAGAGATGATCGACTGGGATAAGAAATATCCATGTTATTCCGTTGGACCGAATAAGGTCCGGGCCGTTGGTATGGCCATGGCTATGCAGGGCTCCGGTATCAGTAACTGTGATGTGGGTACAGTACAGCTTCGCTTGAATGACGATGGTTTCTATACACTTATGGTGGGATGTTCCGATATGGGAACCGGCTGTGATACGATTCTTGCCCAGATGGCGGCTGATTGTATGGGCTGTGATCTGGATAAGATTGTTGTGTATGGTGTAGATACAGACCAGTCGCCATATGACAGTGGTTCTTACGCATCCAGTACAACTTATGTTACAGGTATGGCTGTCGTAAAAACCTGTGAGATTATGAAGAATAAAATTATGAATGCAGCAAGCGAAATCCTCGGTATTGGAAAAGAGAATCTTTTCTTTGATGGAGAACGGGTTTTTGCTGTTGAAGATGAAAATACGGGCATTTCCCTGGCAGATCTGGTGACAAAGCTTCAGGCGGGCAGGGGAGAAGTGCTGTTTGCACAGGCATCTCATACATCTCCGGTTTCACCTCCGCCATTTATGGCAGGTGCTGCGGAAGTTGAGATCGATCTGGAAACCGGTAAGATTACACCGATCGATTATGTTGCCTGCGTAGACTGCGGAACCGTTGTCAATGCCAATCTGGCCAAAGTTCAGACAGAGGGCGGTCTTGTTCAGGGAATGGGTATGGCGCTTTATGAAGATGTCTTATATACAGACAAGGGAGATCTTATGAACCGCAACTTTATGCAGTATAAGATACCAAGCCGATTGGACATGGGACAGATCCGAGTAGAGTTTGAAGAATCCTATGAGCCGTCCGGTCCTTTTGGTGCCAAATCCATTGGTGAGGTTGTTATTAATACACCGGCTCCAGCGATTGCAGAGGCTGTGTATAATGGAACCGGACTTCGTTTCCGGACAATGCCGATTACGGCGGAAAAGGTGTTTATGGGATTAAATAAAAAATAAATGCAAAGGCAAGTATCGCTATGTCCTGCCCATGTGAAGCAAGATGTAAAGGAGGCATACTATGGGGTTAATTAAAGCATTCAAAAGTTCTGTCGGAGGGATGCTTTCGGATCAGTGGAAGGAGTACTTTTACTGTGATGCCATTCCGTCCGATGTGATCGTTACAAAAGGGATGAAAAAGGTTTCTGGACGTTCTGCCAATAAAAAGGGTGGAGACAATATTATCACCAATGGATCGGTGATCGCTGTCAACGAGGGACAGTGTATGATCATTGTCGATCAGGGTAAAGTTGTTGAAATCTGTGCGGAACCGGGACAGTATACCTATGACCAGTCGACGGAACCGACAGTTTTTGGCGGGGATCTCGTGTCGAATCTTGAAGATACACTGATTGGAATTGGCAAACGCTTTACCTTTGGCGGTGAAGCACCGAAGGATCAGAGAGTCTATTTCTTTAATACAAAGGAATTGATGGGAAATAAATACGGTACGCCAAACCCTGTGCCATTTCGTGTGGTGGATGGGAATATCGGTCTGGATATGGATATTTCCATCCGATGCTTTGGTGAATACAGTTATCGTGTGACCAACCCGATTCTCTTTTACACGAATGTATGCGGCAATGTGGAAACGGCCTATCGTCGGGAAATGATCGATGCCCAGTTAAAGAGTGAGCTGATGACAGCCCTTCAGCCGGCTTTTGCAAAAATTTCTTCCATGGGAATCCGTTACAGTGCATTGCCTGGACATACGGCGGAGATCGCGGATGCATTAAATGAAGTCCTTTCTGCAAAATGGAAGGAGCTTCGAGGCATTGAAATCGTATCCTTTGCTGTGTCCAGTGTTAAGGCATCGGAAGAAGATGAAGCGATGATCAAGGAACTTCAGAAGCATGCGGTTTTCCGTAATCCAAATATGGCAGCAGCCTATATGGTCGGAGCTCAGGCGGATGCCATGAAAGCGGCGGCATCCAATACAAATGCAGGTCCTGCAATGGCATTTATGGGAATGAATATGGCAAATCAGGCCGGCGGTGCCAATGTTCAGGAGTTATTTTCCATGGGACAGCAACAGGCACAGCAGCAACAGGTACAGCAACAGATGGTCAACCAGACGGTTCAGCCTCCTGAAACGGGCACATGGACCTGTGGCTGCGGTACAGTGAATACAGGCAAATTCTGTATGGAATGCGGCAGTCCAAAACCGGCAGAAAGCTGGGTATGCAGCTGTGGAACAGTGAATAAGGGCAAGTTTTGTATGGAATGTGGTGCAAAGAAACCGACGGTGATCTGATGAGTGATTTAATGGAATATAAATGTCGAAATTGCGGCGGATATCTGGAATTTGACGCTGTACTTCAAAAGCTGAAATGTCCTTATTGCGAAAGTATCTTTGATATTTCAGAATTTGAGGATGAGACAAAAGATACAAAAGAAGAGAATGTCTCGCCCGGCTGGAGTGAAGACGAACTGGAGCATATGTATGTCTATGGCTGCAAATCCTGCGGCGGCGAGATTATCGGAGATGATACGCTGGGTGCGACCCGATGTCCTTATTGTGGCAATACGGTTGTGATGAAGGAGCAGTTTTCGGGTGACCTGCGGCCGGATCTGATCATTCCTTTTGCAAAGACAAAGGAGGAGGCTGTCAGAAATCTGGAGGGGCATGTCAAAAAATCCATTTTTGCACCGAAGTCCTATAAAAGCAGGGAAAGCCTTGAAGAGATCCGCGGTGTCTATGTGCCTTTTTGGCTGTATGATACGGATGCAGACTTTGACATGGATTTTGCAGCGAGGGTAATGGGACGGTCCTGGCGTGAAGGAGACTTTATATGTCAGGAATATAAAGATTTTCGCATCCATAAGGCAGGAAGTGTGGACTTTAAAGATGTGCCGGTAGATGCCTCCACGAAAATGGCGGATGATCTGATGGATGCTCTGGAACCTTTTGATATGAAAGATGCAGTTCCTTTTAATCCGGTATATATGGCAGGATATGCGGCAGACCGATATGATGTGGATCAGTATGAGAATGAAAGCCGATTGGATAACCGGATCAGTGATGCGGTCAATAGTGATATCCGTAACAGTCTGACCGAATATGCATCTCTTAAATATGTGGGCGGCCATGTCCATGTTGGTCAGAAACATGCCAAGTATGTGCTGCTGCCGGTATGGATATTGAGCTCGGTATGGAATGATGAAATTTATACATATGCCATGAACGGACAGACAGGGAAGGTTTCCGGGCGTATTCCGGTGGATCCAGTCAATGTGCGTAAATACTGGCTGAAATACAGTACTGTGTTTGCAGTACTTGTGTTTATCATTTCCATGATCGGTCTGATCATATAGGAGGGCGGCATATGAGAAAGATAAGTTTATGTATTGCAGCGGCAATGATCATGTGTTTTTCTCCAACTATGGCCGTAGGAGCCCAGAGTGACCTGATTCCCTATGCCAATGAACTGCCGGATGAGCGTTTGAAGGAGCGGCTGGTGGATGATGCCGATCTTTTGACATCGGAGGAAGAAGAGGAGCTTTTGGAGAAACTGGATGCGATCAGTGAAGGGCAGCAGTGCGATGTGGCGGTGGTCACTGTGAATTCTTTGGAGGATATGCGCGTCCAGGATTTCGCTGATGATTATTACGATTACAATGGTTTCGGCATGGGTGAAGACAGGGACGGTATTGTTTTTCTGGTGAGTATGGAAGAGAGGGAATGGGCCTTTTCCACATGCGGATACGGTATCGATGCCTTTACGGATACGACAATGTCTTACATGGAGGACGTGATCCTGCCCTATTTAAGTGACGGCGATTACTTCGATGCTTTTCTGACATATGCGGATGAAGCGGACGCGGCAATCCGTCATGCGAAAAATCTGGAAACGGCAGAAGAGCTTGATGAAGGGGAGCATCCTTATTATGGTGAGGATGTGTACCGTAAGGATTCAAAATCGAAAGCCTCTGTGATTGTGGCAATGGTACCGATCAGTATTCTAATTGGTATGATCATTGCCTGGTTCCAAAAGAAACGGGCTTTAAAGCAGTATTCCGGTTTGATCAATGATAATCGCAGAACAACAAAGCTTTATGCTTCCAATATGAATCTGACCAGAGATGACGTGACAATGGTCGGAAGAGGTGTGAACCGGATTCACAGTCCGCGTAAAAAACCGGACAGTGGGAATGGAGGCAGCCATCATGGCAAAGTCGGAACAAGTTCTGTTCACAGAAGTTCTTCCGGACACAGTCATGGCGGACGAAGTGGAAAATTTTAAAAAGAATAAGAACAGTGGATGGG
>JAXJRF010000014.1:0-1364 GCA_036310765.1 Frisingicoccus sp. | reverse complement strand
TCTTCATATTTTGTAAAAGACAGTTTCTTTTCCTGATAATATGTACCGCTGCCATCCTCACAGGCCGGCACCTTCCAGAGAACCGGCTCATGGTCCCGAAAAATCTGCTTGTCATTCAGATTAAAATAATCATGCCGGACCTCTTCCGGGTTACCCAATGAGTTATCAAAGGTTGCATCCAGGTGATAGTATTTTCCGCCAATCTTAATGACATTCCAGGCATGACGATATTTAACGCCTTTTTCCGGATTCGCACCGGAAATGGCGATCATACACCATATACCCAGAGCGTCACAAAGAATCTTCACCGATTTTGCAATGCCTTCACACACGCCCACGCCCTGTCCCAGAGGACCGATAATCTCATGGGAATAGGCTTTTTTCAGTTTATCATAACGTACATTCTGGCAGATAAAATCATGAATGTAGAGTTCCTTCTCTTTCTCGTTCAGCTTTTCCGCCTGCCTTGCCAGCTTTTTCACTCTGGCATCCATAGCTTTCTGATGTTCCATCACCTTATTCTTTTTGAAAAGATATTCCGGGATCATCTCCACATTTTCCGAATCGGGATAAAATTTGTAATGAAAGCCTTCCGTATAAAAAATCTCCGGATGATCCAGCCGCAGCTGAAAATATATATCTGTCAGCTCCTGTCCGCTTAATCTTGGTACCGGAAAGGATGGGGCCAGAGACTGAAGTCCCACCTTCATGGCATGGTATGCCCGCTGCTGCTCTTTATTTAAATGTTCATAATAATACTGCATAGAATACAGACCGCCTTTTACTTTATTGTTTCTCCATGGTTAAGCACCGATGTACTGTACAAAAAAAGCACATCCTGATCCTTAAATTCCATATATTTTCCCAAAAGATCCGGATGTATATAACGAATATCCACCAGTGTTATCTTCGAATAACCTTCGATAAATAATGGTGCAATACTGCTGCCAAAGGAATCCCGGAACAAAATAAGCTCCGCATCCGATGCCGCCGCCGGATTTTCGATGGTAATTAAAGACAAAGCCCCCGACAGATAGATTTCATAAGGATCCCTCCCATGGGCTTTCTCATTATCATAAACGGAACTGCTTTGATCATTCTGCCAGTCATAGACCAGGCAATCGTCCAGCATCTCATTGGTCAGATAGTGAATCTCCTCTGCTTTCAGCGGCAGTGCCGACTGGCCATAGTAAACACCGTAAAACGGCTGATCCAGCGTATTCATTTTATACTCCAGAGACATAGACCTTCCCATACGACCCATAAGCCGTTTTGCCACATCGATAATTTCTTCCTGTCTCCAGTGAATATCCGTTTTATAATAGTCTTCGATGCTCAAAAGATCGGTTATATCAATATATTCC
>JAXJRF010000013.1:0-18657 GCA_036310765.1 Frisingicoccus sp. | reverse complement strand
CTATCTGGATGGTAAGAATATGGAGCGTATGTCCGGTGCAGAGGTATCGCAAAATATGGCCGTTGTGCTTACACAGAAATTACATACAGAGCTTATGACCTGTGAGGATGTGGTTGCAACAGGCAGGTATCCGTATACCGGACGTTTTGGCATTCTGTCTGAGACGGATCATCAGGTGGTGCGGGAGGCCATGGAGCTTGTCCATGTGAGCGAAATAGGTCATCAGGATTTTAACCGGATCAGCGATGGTCAGAGGCAGCGTGTCATGCTTGCCCGAGCCATATGTCAGGAACCGCAGATCATTCTTCTGGATGAACCGACTTCTTATTTGGATGTCAAATATAAACTGGAGTTTTTGTCTGTCCTTCAGGAGTTGAGAGAGAAAAAGAAACTGACGGTGATTATGTCTCTTCATGAACTTGATCTTGCAGGAAAAATATCGGATAAGATTTTATGCATTAACGGTAAGTATGTGGAAAAATTTGGAACTCCGGAGGAGGTTTTTAAGCCGGGGTATATAGCGGACTTATTTTCGATAGCGACAGGCAGTTTTGATGAGATCAGTGGCAGTATGGAGCTTCCGGCGGCAGAGGGAGAATCGAAAGTATTTGTCATAGCGGGGGGAGGCACCGGGAGGATGCTGTACCGAAGGCTGCAGCGTCGGGGAATTCCATTTGCAGCAGGCATTCTTTTTGAAAATGATCTGGATTATCCAACCGCCAGAGCACTGGCAGCAGAGGTGATCTCGACCCGGGGATTTGAACCTATATCCGAAGAAATGGTTGAAATTGCAAAGCAAAGGATCAATGCCTGTGAAAAAGTCATTTGTTGTAAGAAAAATTTGGAACATTTGAACTTGCCAATCGGGAACTGGTGGCATATGCCGGGAAGATTGGAAAAAAAGTTGAGTTTATTCAGGAAGGATAAAAGATTTTATGGCGAAAGTAATTATGATACAGGGAACCATGTCCGGTGCAGGAAAAAGTCTTCTTGTAGCCGGTTTATGCAGAATATTTAAGCAGGATGGCTATCGGGTGGCACCTTTTAAATCCCAAAATATGGCACTGAATTCTTTTATCACGACAGAAGGGCTGGAGATGGGAAGAGCACAGGTCATGCAGGCGGAGGCCGCAGGAATCCGGCCGATGGTCTGTATGAATCCTATTTTGCTGAAACCTACGAATCATGTGGGATCCCAGGTGATCGTGAACGGGGAAGTCCTCGGCAATATGAGTGCCAGAGATTATTTTGAGTATAAAGTTCAATTGATCCCTGATATAAAGAAGGCGTTTCGGAAACTGGAGCAGTATGCGGATATTATTGTGATCGAGGGGGCAGGGAGTCCCGCGGAAATCAACTTAAAACAAAATGATATCGTCAATATGGGCATGGCGAAAATGGTCGATGCACCGGTGCTTTTAGTTGGAGATATCGACAGAGGTGGTGTGTTTGCTCAACTTCTTGGCACGTTAATGCTGCTTACGGAGGAGGAAAAAGACAGGATCCAGGGATTGCTTATCAATAAATTCCGAGGGGATAAAACGATTCTTGATCCGGGCATTGAAATGCTGGAAACGAAGGGAAAGGTACCTGTCACCGGTGTGATTCCCTATATGGAACTGGCACTTGAAGATGAAGACAGCCTGACGGAAAGATTTGATAACAAAGCGAAAGGTCTGATTGATATTGCGGTGATCCATTATCCAAGGATTTCCAATTTTACAGATTTTAATGTTTTTGAGCAGATACTGGAGGTGACGGTTCGGTATGTGAGTAATGTGAATGAACTGGGACATCCGGATCTGGTGTTTCTTCCCGGAAGTAAGAATACGATGGGGGATTTAAAGTGGATGCGGCAGAACGGTCTGGAGGCAGCCGTAAAGAAAATGGCAGAGGCGATCCCTGTGTTTGGAATCTGCGGCGGATATCAGATGCTTGGACGCCGGATCGATGACCCGGACGCTGTGGAAGAAGGCGGAAGTATTCGAGGAATGGAATTATTGCCGGTTTCGACGGTTTTACAAAAGGAAAAGAAACGATGTCAGACGGAAGGTATTATCGATCCGCTGGAAGGACCTTTAAGAGAAATTTCAGGCCAGGTTTGCAATGGATATGAGATCCATATGGGAAAGACAACCGATACCGAAGGCAGAATTGTGATATCGGAAAAAAATGTGTACGGTTCCTACATTCATGGACTTTTTGACAGCAGCAATATAGCCAATACGGTGATACAGGCACTTGCAGTGAAAAAAGGAATCCAGATTGAAAATGGTGTGCTGGAAGATTATCGGACATTTAAGGAAAAACAGTATGATAAGCTGGCAGATACCTTACGGGAATATCTTAACATGGAGGAAATTTATGGGATGCTTAGAGAAGCCCATCTGGAATAGATTTACGAAAGAAGAGCTGGAGCAGCTTGAAATAAAAGAGCCGGATGAGAGAATCAGAAAAAAGGTATTGGAAAACTGGAATGGTGTTGCAAAGCCCCTTGACGGCATGGGGCGATTTGAAACACTCACTGCACAGATTGGAGCCATACTTGGCACAGAGGATATGAAACTGTCGAAAAAGGCGGTCATTATTATGTGTGCAGACAATGGAATTGTGGAGGAGAAGGTCAGTCAGTCCGGTCAGGAGGTCACCCTGGCTGTTGTAAGATCAATGGCACAGAAAAAATCTTCCGTAGGACGAATGGCGGATGTGATCGGAGCAGACACCATTCCAGTCGATATTGGGGTTAATAGCGATGAGAAGATCGAGGGGGTTCTTGATCGGAAAATAAGATACGGAACAAGAAATTTTATGAAGGAACCGTCGATGACAGAAGAAGAAGTTCTTCATGCCATTGGTGTTGGCATCGATCTGGTTGCATCCTGCAAAGCGGAGGGCTATACTCTTCTTGCCACCGGGGAAATGGGCATTGGAAATACGACCACAAGCAGTGCGGTGGCAGCATCCGTCCTGAAATGCAAAGTCTGTGAAGTGACAGGCAGGGGCGCAGGATTAAGCGACAGTGGTCTTCGGCATAAACAGCAGATGATTTCAGAGGCCATCCTTAAATATGATCTGTATCATGCAGATGCATTGACCGTACTTCGAACGGTTGGGGGACTTGATATTGCGGGACTTGTAGGTGTGTGTATTGGCGGAGCTATATTTCATGTTCCGATCGTGCTTGACGGTGTGATCAGTATGGTTGCCGCCCTTTTGGCAGAACAGATACTTCCGGGAACAAAGTCCTATTTACTGCCTTCACATAAAGGTAAAGAACCTGCGGTAGAGCGGCTTATGAAGGCACTGGATATGCAGCCGGTCATTGACGCCGGATTGGCATTGGGCGAAGGTACCGGGACTGTTATGATGTTTTCACTGCTTGATATGGCATTGAGTATTTATCGCAATAGAACAACCTTTGAAGATATTCAGGTTGAACAGTACAAGAGGTTCGTAGGATGATATTAATTATTGGAGGCAGCGGAAGTGGGAAATCTTCTTATGCGGAAGACTATCTATCGGAGCTTTCCAAAGGCTGCAAAAAATATTACATTGCAACGATGCAGGTCTTTGATGAGGAAGGCCGGATGAAAATTGAAAAGCACCGGAATATGCGGTGTGGGAAGGGGTTTCATACGATTGAACAGCCGACAGATATTGGGGCGGCATTAAATGGCATGGAAATGGCCGATCCAAAAGAGCGTTCGGCACTTTTGGAATGTATTTCAAACCTGACTGCCAATGAAATGTTTTCAGGAGAGCAGATGAGGGGCAGCAGGGAAGTGGCAGAAAAAATTGTCAATGGCATAAAACAGTTGGATGAAGAATTAAAACATTTGGTAATTGTCAGCAATAATGTATTTGAAGACGGAATTCAGTATGATGCAATGACCATGGACTATATCCGGGCCATGGGAATGATCAATGAAAGGCTGGCAGCCATGGCAGATCAGGTGATCGAGGTTGTTGTGGGAATTCCGGTGATTGTGAAAGAAGGAAATTAGTATGCGAATCATAAAATCGTTTATTATCGCATTTTCCATGTATTCCTCTATTCCTATGCCACAGTTTGAGTGGAAGGATGAGGATATGAAATATATACTTTGTTTTTTTCCATGGGTAGGTGCTGTGGTCGGTGCCTGCATTTATCTTTGGAAAATGATCTGTGACAGATTTGGCATCGGATTATTGTGTTACACATGTATTGGGGCAGTGATACCGCTGCTTATAACCGGTGGGTTTCATGCGGATGGCTTTATGGATACGATGGATGCGTTTCATTCCTATCAGCCGAAGGAAAAGAAAATGGAAATATTGAAAGATTCTCATATTGGGGCTTTTTCGGTCATTATGCTGGGAATTTATGGACTTATTTATTTCGGTGCGTTTTCTGAGATTCGGAATGATCAGTTATTGCAAATTGTCTGTGCCGGATTTTTTCTGGCTAGAGTTTTAAGCGGCATTGGTGTGGTTTCCTTTCCTTCGGCAAAGAAGGAAGGTCTGCTTTATCTTTTTTCAGACAGTGCACAAAAAAATATTGTGAAAATCGCCTTATACACTCAGGGAGTCTTGTGTATCGGATTTATGTTATGGCGTTCTTTTGGTGCAGGCCTTGTGGTGGCTGCCGCCGGTTTGGGAGCATTTGCATATTATTATAAACGGTGCAAAAGAGAATTTGGCGGAATTACAGGAGACACAGCAGGCTATTTTGTGTTGATCTGTGAGTGCTGCATCATGGTGAGTGGAGCAGTTTTGAATATATTTGGATAGATGGGGAATGGAAAAATGAAATTAGTCATTGGTGGATATTCTCAGGGAAAACTGGGAGCTGTGTTGAAAAATTATAAAGAGGACGAGGTTGCTCTTGTGGATGGGGAACTTCCGGATGAAAAGCAATTGTTAGAAATAAGAGAACAGGGAAAAACAGTGATCGTTCATCATTTTCACCATTGGGTAAGAAACCGGATGCTGCAGGAAAAGAATCCGGAGGCAGAGATCAATGATTACTTAAAAAAACATCCGGAGACGATCATTATCAGTGATGAGATTGGAAACGGCATTGTGCCCGTAGATGCCTTTGAAAGAGAATACAGGGAAAGAACCGGACGAATTCTTGTCAATCTGGCAGAACAGGCAGATGAGGTGGTGCGTGTGATATGCGGAATCGGTCAGAAAATAAAATAAGGCTGATGCTGATCCGGCATGGAGCTACGGAATCGAATAAGGAACATCGGTATTTGGGAAAGACGGATGAAAGCTTGAGTCGGGAAGGCATTGAAATATTGGAGAAGGTAAAGCAGAATAGCTGTTATCCGGAGATTGACTGCCTGTTTTCAAGCCCTATGAAACGCTGTATAGAGACCGCAGCGATTCTCTATCCGGAGAAGGAAATTTTGACGATACAGGAATTTGCAGAAATGGATTTTGGTATTTTCGAAGGTAAGAATTATCTGGATCTGAAAAATGATGAAAGATATCAGGCATGGATCGACAGTAATGGCACATTGCCATTTCCGGAAGGTGAAAGCAGAGAAGATTTTATGAAACGATGTGAACAGGGCTTTCGCAGGATGTTGTTTTTCCTTCGGGAGAAGTATCCAGATTCTGGCGTAAATGTGGGGGCAATTGTCCATGGAGGCACAATCATGGCGATTCTGAGCCGTTTTTATGGCGGGGATTATTTTGATTACCAGGTTCCCAACGGCAAAGGCTACATCTGTGAATTATATATGGATAAATCAGGCGTCCGCTTAGCGACACCTGTAAAACTATAAAAGTAAAGGAAATAGATATGAAATATCATATAATCGCATTTTTTCTCGGATTTCTATTGGATTTGCTTTTGGGCGATCCCTATTGTTTTCCGCATCCAATCCGTCTGATTGGAAGTCTGATCGCCAAACTTGACAAATGGTTATGTAAAAAGGATGATCCGGGAAATGAAAAGAAGAAATTAAAAAATGGAAGAATACTTGTAGTAATCGTACTTACAGTTACGGCGGCTGTGACAGCCTGTATTCTCATTGGAGCCTATGTCCTTCATCCTTATTTGGGCATGCTTATAGAAACGATAATGACCTATCAGATTTTGGCCACAAAATGTCTGAAAACAGAAAGCATGAAGGTGTACAAATGTTTGAAGGAAGAGGGGATTGAGGAAGCGCGAAGGGCAGTTTCCATGATTGTGGGGAGAGATACGGCTGTATTGGATGAAGAAGGGGTGGCGAAAGCCGCGATTGAAACCGTAGCGGAAAATACGTCGGACGGTGTGATCGCTCCAATGCTTTATACGGCACTTGGAGGGCCCATCCTTGGATTTCTTTACAAGGCTGTCAATACCATGGATTCCATGGTTGGGTATAAAAATGATAAATATCTGTATTTTGGAAGAGCGGCAGCCAAACTGGATGATGCGGTTAATTTTTTACCTTCCAGAATCAGTGCCTGTCTTATGATTTTAGCCGCCTTTCTAGGAGGACATGCCTATGACGGCAAACGGGCATATAAAATATACAGGCGTGATAACCGAAAACATGCAAGTCCCAATTCAGCCCAGACAGAATCCGTATGTGCAGGGGCATTGGGAATTCAGTTGGCCGGAGATGCCAGTTATTTTGGAAAGATTGTCAAGAAACCTTATATCGGGGATGCCCTGAGGAAAGTGGAATATGAGGACATTCAGCGGGTAAATCATCTGATGTATCTGACAGTGGGAATAAGTGAGATACTGTGTCTGGTTTTGATGATTGCTGCGGCCTGTTTGATCGAGGGGATGTGATTTTAAATTGAATGGAATACATGGTGGGGATATCTACAGGAACAAAGTAAATATGGATTTTTCTGTCAATATCAATCTTTTGGGCATACCGGATGGAGTGAGAAGGGCACTGCAAGATGCAACGGAGCGGTGTCAGGAATATCCGGATATGGAGGCCGCAGAACTGAAGATTGGGGTCGGTCATATGCTCGGAATTCCAAAAGAATATCTGGTGTTTGGAAATGGGGCATCCGAGATTTTTATGGGGATCGTGCATGCACTCAGGCCGGCAAAAACCTTAGTGCCGGTGCCGTCCTTCTATGGTTATCAGCATGCTTTGAAGGCGGTATCAAGTGAGATTGTCTCTTTCCCTTTGGAAGAATCAGATGGATTTTTGCCGAAGGAAGATTTACTGGAAGCTCTGACGGAAGAACTGGATATGATCTGGCTTGCCAATCCCAACAACCCGACGGGGCAAAGGATGAGTAAAGACTACCTGACAAAGCTGTTTCAGGTGTGCGGAGAGAAAAATATATATGTTGTCCTGGACGAATGTTTTATAGAGTTTTGCGGCAATGGGTATTCTATGCTGTCGGACATCGAAGACTGCGGACATGTCATCATCGTTCGTGCGTTTACGAAGATTTATGCAATTCCCGGTGTGCGATTGGGCTATATGGTATGCAGTGATCCCTTATTGTTGGATCGGATAAGAAAGCAGCTCCCTGAGTGGAACTTATCTACATACGCACAGGCAGCAGGTATTGCATGCACGAAACAGACAGAATATACAGTTAAAACAGTAATCTATGTAAAAAAAGAAAGGGAATTCTTAGTGGAAGGATTCAAGCGATTGGGCTTGCACGTATATGACAGTGATGCAAATTTTATTCTTATTTACAGTGAAAGACCATTGTATGACATGCTGCTGAAAAGAGGAATTCTGATTCGAGACTGTTCCAATTACGAAGGATTAACAAAAGGATATTATCGAATTGCAGTAAAGCAGAGGAAAGAAAACGAACAATTATTGAAAGCGATAGGTGATTGTATTGGATAGGATAGAACATTTATTACCGGAAGAAATTGAAAAGAGAAGCTTTGAGATCATTTCACAGGAACTTGAAAGTAAAGGCATCCGCCTGCCGGAAGAACAGGCCATGATTACCAAGAGGGTCATCCATACAAGTGCGGATTTTGATTATGTTGAGACACTTTGTTATTCCAGGGATGCAGTGAAAATCGCAAAAGAATTGATTTTAAATGGTGCAGATATTGTGACAGATACGAATATGGCCATGGCAGGTATCAATAAAAAAATGCTGTCCCATTTCGGAGGCGAGGTCCATTGTTTCATGGCAGATGAGGAAGTGGCACAGGAAGCAAAGGCAAGAGGAACGACCCGGGCAACTGTCAGTATGGAAAAGGCATCCAAACTGACGAAACCGATTATTTTTGCTGTAGGAAATGCACCGACAGCGTTGATCCGTCTGTATGAAATGATGCAGGAGGGGGCATGGAAACCGGCATTTGTTATCGGTGTCCCGGTAGGCTTTGTCAATGTGGAGGCTGCCAAAGAATTGATCATGGAAACTGATGTACCCTATATTGTAAATCGGGGCAGAAAGGGTGGAAGTAATGTGGCTGCCGCCATCTGCAATGCACTGCTTTATGAGCTCGGCAAGAGGTGAAAGGATGCGGTATGGTTTTACAACCGGGAGCTGTGCTGCCGCAGCAGCGAAAGCAGCGGCTTATATGCTCCTGACTGGAAAGAAGAAGACGGAAATCAGCATTGATACCCCCAAAGGCATCCGATATACAGCGAATGTTCTTTCAATTGACCGAAGGGAAAAGGAAGTGAGCTGTGGTGTGGAAAAGGATGGGGGCGACGACCCGGATATTACGACGGGGATATTGATCTGTGCAGAGGTTTCTTACATAGATTGTGATGGGAAACCCCAAATATTGATCGATGGCGGTGTCGGCGTCGGTCGGGTGACAAAGCCTGGTCTTGACCAACCGGTAGGCAACGCGGCGATCAATCATGTGCCAAGGGAGATGATTGCCAGAGAGGTGCTGCAGGTATGCCATTTGCTGGATTATAAAGGTTCTTTAAAAGTAGAAATTTCTGTTCCCGAAGGGGAACGGATTGCTGAGCAGACTTTTAATCCAAGGCTGGGCATTGTGGGCGGTATTTCAATTCTTGGAACCAGTGGGATTGTGGAGCCGATGAGCAACCAAGCACTGTTGGATACTATAAAAGTCGAACTGAATCAGCGAAGAGAATTGGGATTTGATTATGTGGCAGTTTCTCCGGGAAACTATGGACTGGATTATATGAAAAAAACCTATGGTTACGATTTGGATCGGAGTGTAAAATGCAGTAATTTTATCGGAATTACGATTGATATGGCAGTGGAGCTGGGATTTAAGAAGATGCTTTTGACCGGACATATTGGCAAGCTGATCAAGGTGGCAGGCGGTATTATGAATACCCATTCCAAAGAGGGTGACTGCAGAATGGAATTGTTGGCTGCTTTTTCTGTGCGATTGGGTGTGAAACCGGAGCAGGTATGTGAAATCCTTGATTGTGTGACTACAGAAGAGGCTGTGCGTATATTGAGGGAAAGCGGTAAACAGCAGGAGGTCATGGATTATGCGATGGAGCGGATCAGTTATTATCTAAATAAACGTGCCAAAGGAAAGATGCAGATCGATTGTATCATGTATGCCAATGAGTTTGGTGAATTGGCCAGAAGTAAGGAGGCAAAAGAATGGTTTATTTTGTTGGAGCAGGAACAGGTGCAGCAGATTTGATCACTGTCAGGGGAATGCGTCTTTTAGAGCAGGCAGATGTGATCATTTATGCCGGATCGCTTGTAAATCCGGAATTATTAAATTATGCAAAAAAAGAATGTGAGATTCACAATAGTGCCAGACTGACTTTGGATGAGGTTATAGCAATAGTCAAGGACTCGGAAGAAAAAGGAAAGATGACGGTCCGACTGCATACCGGCGATCCGAGCATTTATGGTGCGGTCAGGGAGCAGATGGACGAGCTGGACAGGCTGGGGATCGAATATGAAAGCTGTCCGGGAGTCAGTGCATGTTTTGGGGCTGCAGCCACCCTTAACCTGGAGTATACGCTGCCGGAAATATCCCAGTCGTTGATCATTACGCGAATGGAAGGGAAAACAAAAGTTCCGCCAAAAGAAAGCATTGAAAGCTTTGCTGCCCATCAGGCCTCAATGGCCATCTATTTAAGCACCGGTATGCTGGAAGAACTGAGTCAAAGACTGATTCAGGGCGGTTACAGTAAGGATACACCTGCAGCACTTGTGTATAAGGCAACCTGGCCGGAAGAACAGGCTTATATCTGTACGGTAGAAACATTGAAAAAAACAGCCGAGGAACATGGAATTACAAAGACTGCACTGGTTCTTGTTGGTGATGTCATTACCCATCAGAAATATAAAAAATCGAGATTATATGCACCGGATTTTTCGACGGAATTCAGGCAGGCAAAGGATGAAAAGCCATGCTAAGCGTGATCAGTTTTACGGAAAATGGCATGCATCTTTCGGAAACAATTGCCAGACAGATGAAACAGCAGGAGATTGCTTTATTTACCAAATGTTCCCATGCAAAAGATTTGGTAAAAGGCAGTGATATTTTGTATGTGGAGCAGTCGATAAGGGACTGGGCAAGAGAGCAGGTGAAAGAAAAAAACAGCCTGTTGTTTATCGGAGCCTGCGGTATTGCAGTGAGAGCAATTGCACCCTGTATTACAGATAAGCTCCATGACCGCCCGGTACTTGTTATGGATGAAAAGGGGAAATATGTGATTCCGATTCTTGCAGGACATGTGGGCGGGGCCAACGAGCTTGCCCTGCATCTTTCCGAAATGACCGGTGCTATCCCTGTTATTACAACGGCAACAGATCTCAATGAAAAATTTGCTGTGGACATCTTTGCCAGACGGAACGGATTACATATTGTCAATAAGGAGGGCATTGCAAAGGTCTCTTCGAAAGTATTAGCCGGAAAAGAAATAACCCTATCTATAGAATCTGGCCATGTGAAGTCGGATGTAAAACTGCCGGAAGACATCCGGCTGGTCAGTTATCCACCAATGGGGTCGGTTGATGTGGTGATTACATCCGAGTCGAAGGATTTTGATGCTCTTCTTTATCTGAAACCAAGAGAATATGTGATTGGAATGGGATGTAAAAAGGGAAAAGAAGCAGAGAAAATATCCGAGTTTATTGATAAAAGCATTCGGGAGGCAGGTTTTGCACGAAGGGATATATGTGCATTGGCGTCCATCGACCGCAAGAAGGAAGAACAGGGATTTCTGATTTGGAGCAGGAAAGAGAACGTTCCATTTGTTACATTTTCTGCAGAACAGCTGCAGGAGGTGGAAGGGGAGTTTCACACTTCGGCTTTTGTTAAAGCACAGGTTGGTGTGAATAATGTATGTGAGCGGGCAGCCTTAACCGGATGTGGAAAAAATGGAAGATTGATTTATGGGAAACATGCGGAGGATGGAATGACGCTGGCAATTGCCAAAAGAGATTGGAGAGTATCATTTGATGAAGAATAGCATTTATATCATAGGAATAGGGCCGGGGAAAGAAGAGATGATGACCGGTGAGGCATTGCAGGCTTTGGAAAAGTCGGATGTGATCATCGGATATACCGTTTATGTGAAATTACTTGGTGAGCGATTTGCCGGAAAGGAAATGCTGACGACACCGATGCGTCAGGAAACCAAGCGGTGTGAGCTCTGCTTTGAAGAGGCTGCAAAGGGAAAACAGGTGGCTTTGATCTGCAGTGGGGATGCAGGCATTTATGGACTGGCATCCTTAATGTATGAAATCGGAAAAGAATATCCGGATACAGAGCTTGTGGTCATTCCGGGAGTTACAGCAGCAACCAGCGGGGCGTCTGTTTTAGGGGCACCCTTAAATCATGATTTTTGTGTCATAAGTTTAAGTGATCTGCTGACTCCATGGGAAAAAATAGAAAGATGCCTTCGTGCTGCGGCGGAAGGTGATTTTGCCATAGCGATTTATAATCCTTCCAGTCATAAGAGGGCGGATTATCTGATGCATGCTTGTGATATTTTACTGAGCGTTATAGAAGAAGACAGACCATGCGGTTATGTGGAGAATATTGGAAGAGAAGGCACGCGGGCTGTGACCTGTACCTTAAAGGAGTTAAGAGAAACACAGGTGAACATGTTTACGACGGTATTTATCGGAAATTCCGGATCGGAAATTATAAACGGAAAGCTGATTACAAAGCGAGGTTATCAAATTGAAGGAAATACTCATATTTGCAGGAACAACTGAAGGAAGGAAACTGTCTGAGTGTTTATCGGCTGCCGGCATTTCTCATACAGTTTGTGTGGCGACAGAGTATGGCGAGATTGTTTTAAATGAACATCCCCTTGCAAAGGTACACTGTGGCCGAATGGATATTGGGGAGATAAGGGAATATATAAAAAATGAAAGATTTGCAGCGATTGTCGATGCGACCCATCCGTATGCGGAGTTGATCACAGAAAATATACAGGGAGCTATAGAAGGGATGGACATTCCCTATTTACGGTTAAAGAGGGATACAGAGGACGAGAGTACCTACGAAAAAATAACATACTTTGAGAGCAATGAGGATTGTGCAAAAGCATTGGAACATGTCGAGGGAAATATTCTTCTGACAACAGGAAGTAAAGAGCTGGCAGTTTATTGCTCCAATGAGGAAGTAAAACAAAGGCTTTATGTTCGGATATTGCCGGGAATGGAGAGCTTGAAACTGTGTATGGAACAGGGCATTATGGGAAAACAGATTCTGGCACTGCAGGGACCATTTACAACCGGGATGAATGAAGCGATGATCTGTCAGTATCAGATCGGTTGTCTGGTGACAAAGAAAAGTGGCAGGACAGGTGGTTATCAGGAAAAAATTGATGCGGCAAGACGGCAGAATATACCGGTGTTTGTGGTTGGACAGTCTAAGCAACAGAAAGGGTATTCCTTTGCGGAGGTTTGTCAAAAACTGGAAATGATATGCGGTCAGAAGATACTGCCAAAGGATAAGATGGAAATTATATTGGCTGGCGTTGGTATGGGCAGCAGAGAATGTCTGACTAGAGAGGTCTGCAAAGCGATAGAGGATGCGGACATCTTATTTGGGGCGGAGCGTATGATCTCACCTTACCAGCCGAAGTTGGAAAAGCAGCCATTTTATATGGCAAGTCAGATCATTCCCTATTTGAAGGAATTGCAGGGCAGGGCGTTCATAACGGAGAGAAGAAAGGTTGTTGTGCTTTTTTCCGGTGACAGTGGTTTTTATAGCGGATGTCAGAGCCTGTATAAGGCACTGCAGGATGAAATAGAAAAAGACAGGTTGAATGCCTCTGTTTGTATTCTGCCGGGTATTTCTTCCATCGCATATTTGGCGGCATGTATCGGTGAGAGCTATCAGGATGCGGATATATGCAGTATGCATGGAAAAAAACTGATCAATCTCACCAAAAGAATAAAAAGAGGAGAGAAGATTTTTCTCATTATGTCCGGTGTTAAGGATGTCAATCGTCTGGGAACCCTGTTGGTGGATGGCGGATTGCATAACTGTGAAATATTTGTGGGCTATCAGTTATCTTATCCGGAACAGAAAATTATGAAGATGACGCCGAAAGAATGCGTTGGATTAACGGAAGAAGGTTTATATTGCTGCTGCATCAAAAACCCTGACGCTGTCAAAAGAAAATTGACCCATGGGAAATCTGATACAGCGTTTATTCGAGGGAAAGTACCTATGACGAAAGAAGAAGTCAGGGAAGTCAGCATATGCAAATTACAATTACATCAAGAGGCTGTTGTATATGATATTGGGAGCGGTACGGGATCAATTGCCGTTGAAATCGCAGGCCTTTCGGATGATCTGAAGGTTTTCGCAATAGAAAAGAAGGAAGAAGCGGCTGCTCTCATAAAACAGAATAAGGCGAAATTTCATCTTGAAAATATCGAAGTGGCAGAAACATCTGCACCGGAGGGGCTTGTTGAACTGCCGGCACCTACCCATGCCTTTATCGGAGGAAGCGGGGGAGAATTAAAGGAAATATTATCCCTTCTGTATCAGAAGAATCCAGAGATGCGAGTGGTGATCAATGCGATCAGTCTGGAAACTATATGTGAGATCAAAGAGATATTATCCATGTATCCGATAAAGAACGAAGATATTGTACAGATGCAGGTCAGCAGAACAAGAATTGTCGGCAACTATCATCTGATGCAGTCAGAAAATCTGGTATGGATATGTGCATTTAACTTTTGCAGGCAGAAAGGGGAAAATGATGAAACTTGACCGAATGATGATCGCTGCACCAAAAAGCGGAAGCGGCAAAACGACATTGACCTGTGCGTTATTACAGACATTGAAGGATGCAGGAAAAAATGTCGTTTCTTACAAATGCGGCCCAGATTATATTGACCCGATGTATCATCAGAAGGTTCTGGATATTCCTTCGAAAAATTCAGATACATTTTTTACGGGAGAGGAAGAAACAAAATGGCTCTTTTTGAAGAATCGGACAGAAAAGGATTTTGCGGTGATCGAGGGCGTTATGGGATTGTATGACGGGCTTGGCGGAATCCGGGAGGAAGGTTCTTCTTACCACCTGGCAAAGGTGACAAAAACGCCGATTATTCTTGTGGTCGATGCCAAAGGGATGGGACGGTCTGTCCTTCCTTTGATTAAAGGATTTATGGATTATGATAAGGAACAGCTTATTAAGGGGGTTATACTCAATCGTATGTCCGGGGCCTATTATAAAACTATGAAACCTTTGATCGAAAAGGACCTGAGCGTATGTGTTGTGGGATATTTTCCAGAGAATAAGAAACTCCATATAGAAAGCAGACATCTGGGACTTGTGATGCCGGATGAGCTGGACGATATAAAAGTACAGCTCCAAACAGCATCTGTGGAACTGAAAAAAACCATTTCCATTGAACAGATCATGCAGATTGCAGCGGGTGCCGAGGATTTGGAATGCAGTGAATTCGATATAGATGCGGCAGATTCTTTTAAAGGTGAGGTATCGCCGGTGATCGCAGTTGCAAGGGATGAGGCTTTTTGCTTTTATTATGAGGATAACCTTATGCTCCTGCAGGATTATGGTGCAGAAATTGTTTATTTTTCCCCTCTTCATGACAAAGAGATTCCAGAAAATTGTCATGGTATTTTACTTGGTGGAGGTTATCCGGAATTATATATGGAGAAACTTTCGCAAAATGAAAGCATGAAGGCATCCATAAGAAAAGCAATATATCACCATATGCCGATCGTTGCAGAATGTGGTGGTTTTATGTATCTTCATAAAGAAATGACAGATGATAAAGGCAGGACTTATGAAATGGTAGGGGCAATTGATGGGAATGGTATCTATACAGGAAAGCTGGTTCGATTTGGCTATGTCGAACTTCGAGAAAAATGTGCGAATTTTCTGCCTGAAGATACATGCATCCGGGGACATGAATTTCATTATTTTGACAGCAGCCGTAATGGAGAAGATGTGGTTGCAAGAAAGCCTGTAACCGGAAGAACATATGATTGCGTTATTGAGATGGAAAACAGCTGGCTGGGATTTCCACATTTGTATTATCCGTCGAACCCTCAGTTCGCAAAAAATTATGTAAAAAAGGCAAAAGATTATATGAGAAAATTTTTATAAATGTCGGTATGTTAAAAGGCCCTCCTGTGACTTTCATGTGTCACAGAAGGGCCCTCTGAATATTATTTCAAAGAAAGAGTTTTACATTCGAAAATTTTATAAATGATATTCCATAGGATATGTTAAATAACAATGTGGATCTAACTGATCACATGTTACATAACCTGCAGGTGCTGTAAGCAGAGTTGGGATACGGTTGACGATCGTTGCACAGGTATGTTCAACAGTTGCAGGTTTTACTACGTGGAATTCGGTATCTGGTTCACCGCTTAACCACCAGTCACACATGTCACCATCTTCTGGTCCATATACTTTACCGATCGTTTCTTCTTCAATGGTGATTCCCTGCATCGTTTCGATCGTAACAACAGCAGACATACCGATACATTTTCCGGCTTCGATGGTTTTACCCAGTGTGTCACTGTAAATGTCGTGATCAATAATGTAAGGAACATGTTTCTGGGTAATGGATTTGATTGTAAGACCAAGCTTGTTGCATAATGCTTCACTTGCATTCCATGCATAAGATGGTTCAAATTCTGCCGGATGAGCAATTGTATTTTCGAATTCTTCTTTTGTCAGATCACAACCATGAGCTTTTGCCAGTGCCAGACCATATTCATCTACATTATAGCTGTATGCACCTTTGATTTTCGTCAGTTTGTTACAACCGCTGGCAACCATTGCTACGATATTGATCCAGAAAATATCCTGCATACCGGAACCGGTGATCGTACAGTTATTTTCTTTTGCCAATGCATCCAGACGATTAATCTGAGCAGCAGATGTTGTCCAAGGATAAATCGCTTCTTCACATGTTGTAATAACATTGATACCGCGGGATACACATTTTTCTACATGATCGTAAATGTCACCGATAAAGCTGAATAATGTTACGATAGCAACATCAGCATCACATTCGTCGAGAACCTTGTCTGCATCATTGGAGATTAAAATGCCTGTTTTTACGCCAAGTTCAGCAAAATCGCCAACATCCATACCAACTACTTCAGGATTTACATCGATGGCACCAACAATCTGTGCACCATGCTCATATAAATAACGCAGTGTATATTTTGACATTTTACCACAACCATACTGTATAACTTTGATTTTTTCCATCATAAAGCAATGACCTCCTTCTTCCTGCCGTCCGGGCAGTGGACTCTTCGTTTCTTGTGATTTTATTGTAAACCCTACATCCACATGAGAGTCAAGAAGTTTTTGATATTTTTTTAACAGAAATTTATTTTGGAAAACTCACCGGTACCTGAAGTCGTAAAAACATGCTTCGTTGGTTGCTGTCAAATACATTGAACTCTGTCATAACCTCACAGATATAGTCGCCTGCAATCTGATAATTGTTTTCATCACAATAGGTTTTCAGTTTTTTTGCATATTCAATTTCGTAGTCATAATTGTCCAGATAAATGCAGGCATACATGCCGCTGTCAATCGTCTGAAGTGTGGCTTTGACATTCTCTTCATGTTTGCTTGTGAAAATAAAAATCTGTTTCGCAACAAAACGTTCATTTTTAAAGTCTTCTTTTGAAATGGAAGTGCCGATATTGTAGGAATGGATCTGACTGAAATTATCTTTTTCCAGTGCAAGCCGAAGTTTAGCCAGTTCGGCTTCGTATCCTCGGATATCACTTTCATAAAAATTAACAGAACATGGAATACCCCATATGTAACGACGGTCAATATACTCTAATGCCAATGTGCCGGTTTTTGGAGATTTTCGATAGCGTTCAATGGATGTGATCGCCCGCTCTACGGCATCATGTCGGGCTTTAAGATTCCGCATCTGTTCATGGATCTGCTCATTCTTTTGTGCCAGAATATCTTCGATCAGAGTAATGTCCTCTTTTTGCAGGATGTCCGCAATTTCGGACAAGCTCATTCCTAATTCCTTCATATAGGCGATCATATCTAACCGGGAGTTTTGATAAATGTCATAATAGCGGTATCCACTTTCCGGATCGATATAACGAGGCGTCAGCAGTCCCTTTTCATCATAAAGCCGTAATGTTGCAATGGATATGCGGTTCATTTTTGCCATTTTGCCAATGGATAACAATTCTGTGTTCATATTTTCCTCCAAAACTCTATTCTGTAGTGAGAGTTTATATGCTATTTTTATTATATCAAGTGGGAATTGTATTAACAATCTTCACTTTTTATATCGTGTGATTTTTATCCAATTCTTAGGGAAACCCATTTCTTTTAATAACTTTTCTTCTGTAAGATGGGGACAATTTTTTAGAACATTTTTTATCAAATGAGCAAGATTTTTACGAAATATCTTAAATTCGTTGTTTGGAATGAGATATCGAAGTGCAATGACAACAGCGAACAAATCTTTTTTACCAATAATATATTGCCCTTTTTTGCGTGGCAGTTGCAATTTATGATGTAAAATCGTATTTGGAATTGCTTCGTTTACTCGAAAAGAGTAAAGTCGTTCGCCATGGGCACATACGTTTCTGCAACTTGCTAGAATACGGATAAATTGATGAAGTTGTATTTCTGACATATTTGAAAAATTTAGGCTCACTTTGGTACGGATATCTGTGGTTGAATATTGATACATTTTTGATATTTGACCAAAAGTAAGTGCGTTTGTGGCTACCCATAAAGGAACATTGTTGTAAATAGTCGCATAATGGGTTATGTATTTGTAATTGCTGGGTAAAGAAATGGATTTGTTAAGTGTATGAATCAAGCGATAGATATTTTTTGAAGTTTTATGATGGAGATTGTAATTATTGGCATTTAGATAGGCAGTTTGGGGTTCGCCATATTTTTCACAGAAATAGTAGGAGAGCATGGACTTCAGTTGACGTTCTACATGAAGAATATATTTAAGAAAGAGTGTTCTTAATTCTTCGTCAAAATAGTAGAATGCAGTAATTTCTTCAAATGTAACACCATATAGATAGTTTCCGGAAGGCTTATGCTTAAATAAATCTTTATATCCGCTGATTAGCGAAAAATAACTTAATTTTTGCAGCATATCTTTGGCAAAATCTATATCAGAAATTACAAGTTGTTTTTCTTTTGTTAATTTTTCAATTTGTTCATCATAAGTGAGAAATCTTTTGGTTTGCATTTCTGATTCCTCCTCGGTTTAATAGTGCAAAAAAAGGAGCCCACGCAT
>JAXJRF010000012.1:0-1879 GCA_036310765.1 Frisingicoccus sp. | reverse complement strand
TTATCGATAATCTTCCACATCTACAGTAAGATCTACATAAGAATCAGGTTTCTTTTTCCGTTTTTCCAAGAGGACGACACTTTCTACATGGGTGCTGTGCGGGAACATATCCGTACATCTCACCTTTTCCACCTTATACCCATTCGCCTCAAGGAATCCCAGATCCCTCGCCAGTGTGGCCGGGTCACAACTCACATACACGATCCGTTTCGGTGCCATCTGAACCATACACTGTAAAAGTTTCTCGTCACAGCCCTTTCTTGGCGGGTCCACAACGATCACATCCGCATAAACGCCATTCTTTTCATACTGCTCCGGAAGGACTTCTTCTGCTTTTCCTACAAAAAATTCCGCATTTTCTATACCGTTAAGCTGGGCATTCTCCTTCGCATCGTCAATGGCCTCCGGTACGATCTCCACCCCATAAACCTTCTTCGCCGACTTTGCAAGAAACAGAGAAATCGTTCCAATGCCGCAGTACAGATCCCATACCGTTTCATTTCCCGTAAGTCCCGCATATTCCAGCGCCGTACTGTACAGCTTCTGAGTCTGGATCGGATTGACCTGAAAGAAAGATAACGGGGAGATACGATAGGCAATATCGCCTATTTTATCCGTAATATAAGGCTGGCCCCAGAGGCATTTCACTGTTGAACCCAAAATAACATTGGTTTTTTCCCGGTTGATATTCAGGCAAATGCTTGTCATGCCTGGAACCTTTTTCAAACATTCCACAAGCTCCGCCTCTTTTGGAATTTTCTTTCCATTAATAACAAGACAGACCATCACCTCGCCGGTGTATTTTCCAATTCTCGTAAAAATATGACGCACAAGACCAGTATGACTGGCCTCATTATATGGCTGAACATCATACGCCTTCATCCATTGACGAACGATCGCCATCAATTCCTGATTCAGTGAATGTTGAATAAAACATTCCTCTACAGGAATGATTGAGTGGGTACGGCCTGCATAAAATCCGGTGACAATCTCACCTTCCTTCGTCTTACCGACAGGAAACTGGGCCTTATTCCGGTAATACCATGGCTCTTTCATACCAATGATCGGCTCCATCACATAGTCCTGAACCTTACCGACCCGTTCCAGAAGTTCTTTCACCTTATTTTCCTTATATTCAAGCTGCTTTTCATAAGCCAGAGGCTGAATCTGACAGCCGCCGCAGGCTCTCGCCTGAGGACATCTGGCTTCCACACGTGACGGTGATGGTGTCAATATTTCCATAAGCCGACCATATCCATAATTCTTTTTTAACTTGATGATCTTTGCCTGGATCACATCGCCGATCAGTGCATCCTTGACAAATAAAGTAAACCCGTCGACCTTGCCAATCCCTTCACCGCTGCTGCCGAGATCGGTAATCTCCAGAGTCACCATATCGTTTTTCTTAAAGCTTTCTTTCATTCTCTAATCTCCATCTATTTGGACGTTCTTCGAAGATTCGAATCAAACAAACGATTGAATCCCAACCATTCCGCACCATCAACAGCTCCTGCAAAGATTTCTGTCATTGTCTCCATCTTTGCATCTGTATTATCTGCCAGATTCAACGCCAGTGCCTCCACCAATGCCGGTTTTTTCGGTGAACCGTATTCCAGTTCGCCATGGTGGGCTAAAATGCAATGCTTTAACTCATTGGCAAGGCCCACTGGGAATCCTGGAATTTCCCGGATCCGATCGTGAAGCATCTCTGTACCGGTCACGATATGGCCGATCAACTGGCCTTCATCTGTATAATCATTGGCAGGGAAAAGGGACAACTCCCTTGTCTTTCCAATATCATGACACATGGCCGCTGTAAGCAGCAAATCTCTGTTTAAAATCGGATAGCGTGTGCAATAATAATCACAAAGCTTTGTCA
>JAXJRF010000011.1:0-40994 GCA_036310765.1 Frisingicoccus sp. | reverse complement strand
TTGATATAGACCGCCAATACCTCCGCTTGCCAGGATGATATCATCGGCATAAATTTCCAGCAATTCCCGCTGTCCATTTTTTTCGGCTTTTTCTGCACAGATTCCAACACATTCGCCATTTTTTACGAAAATGTCTGTCATGGTTGTATACTCAAAAATCGTGACATTTTTTCGATTTTTTACCTGCATTAAAAGTTTGCTTGTAATCTCTTTACCAGTGACATCTTCATGAAAGAGGATGCGAGGTTGGGAGTGTGCACCCTCCCTTGTAAATGCAAAACTTTCATCATCTTCCCGTTCAAACTCTACCCCATAGCCAACCAGATCCTGAATAATGTTCTGTGAGCTGCGGATCATAATATCCACAGATTCCTTTCGATTTTCAAAGTGTCCGGCACGCATGGTGTCCTCAAAATATCCGTCATAATCGTTTTCGTCCCGCAGCATACAGATGCCGCCCTGTGCAAGAAAAGAATCACTGCTCTCCAGATCCGACTTGGTAATCATAATGATTTTTTTCTCTTTCGGCAGATTCAATGCACTAAACAGACCACCGACACCGGTTCCTACAATAACGATATCTGCTTCTAATTTCATAATTTCCTCCCCGTTCAGTCAGTGCATGTAAAATTATTTTCCAAGCTCTAACATTCTCTCCAGCGGTTTTTTGGATAATTCCCGCATTGTATCACTGATCTGAACTTCATTTTCTCCTGTTTTCAATACATGCAGTATTTTTTCTAACGTAATCTTTTTCATATCTGCACATACGGGTTCTGTTTTTGTAAAATAAAACTGTTTTTCAGGATTTTCTTTTTCTAATTTATAGCGAACGCCGTTTTCCGTACAGATAATAAATTCCTGACAGGCACTGTTTTTTGCGTAATCAATAATGCCTGATGTACTTCCGATATAATCGGACACATTAAGAATAGCTTTTGGACATTCCGGATGGGTTAAAACAAGTGCCTCTGGGTGCTGAGCTTTGGCTTCCAATACCTCCTCAAGCATCATCTTTTCATGGATCGGGCAGAATCCTTCATTGTATACAAAATGTTTTTCCGGTACCTGATCTGCAATAAAATGTGCCAGATTTTTATCTGGAATAAAGAAAATATTTTTGTTCGGCAGTGCCTTCACGATTTTCACTGCATTTGCAGAAGTGACACACACATCTGAATACTGTTTTAATTCTGCTGTGGAATTAATGTAGCATACGACAGCCAGATCTTCGTACTGTTCACGCATCTTCTCAATTGTTTCCCGGTCTGCCATATGTGCCATCGGGCAGTCTGCTGTGGCATCCGGCATCAGCACCGTCTTTTCCGGATTCAGAATCTTTGCACTTTCGCCCATGAAAGAAACTCCGCAAAATACGATTGTCTGTTCTTTCAGTTCAACCGCTACTTTACTCAAATAATAGGAATCACCGATATAATCCGCAATATCCTGCACCTCAGGATCCACATAATAATGAGCCAAGATCACTGCATTCCGTTCTTTCTTCAGTTGTTTTATCTCATCTGTAATTGTTGACATCACTTTTTCATTCCCTTTCTGATATATGCCGTAAATCTGATTTTCTCAGACAACTTTCGTTATTATACCATCTGTTTTTACATCTGACAAGACAGATGTTGTATATTGATGTCATGTTGGCACCCTTGTTGGTGCCAGGCACCATAAAAGTATCATAAAGGCACCATAAAGATACCATAAATATGTTATAAATAAATTCTAAACTATTGGAGGTGGCGATTTGACTTCATCATGGGAGGTGGTATATACTGAGTATAATTTTTGGGGAGGATATATGCACATGGAGTATAATAAGCACATTATATTAAAAAATGGAAAAGAATGTCTGCTTCGCAATGGCAGAGCAGAGGATGGCAAAGCGGCACTGGATAATTTTCTCGCCACCCACGAAGAGACCGATTATTTGCTTACTTACAGGGATGAGAATCGGTTTACGGTGGAGCAGGAAAGTGAGTATCTGAAACAGAAAATGGAAAGTGAACGTGAGATTGAAATTATTGCGTTTGTTGATGGAAAAATTGCCGGAACGGCAGGAATTGATTCCCTTGGAACGGCTTATAAGATTAAGCATCGAGCAGAATTTGGCATTGCGGTATCAAAAGAATTTTGGGGGCTTGGAATTGGACTGGCGTTGATGGAGGCATGTATCGAATGTGCAAAACGTGCAGGATATACCCAGTTAGAGTTGTCTGTGGTGGCTGAGAACGAGAGAGCGATTGGGATGTATCACAATGCGGGCTTTGTGGAAATCGGTCGAAATCCGAAAGGTTTTTATTCGCGTATAAGTGGATATCAGGAGTTGGTCATGATGGCACTGGAGCTCGGTAAATAAAAAGGAATTCTAAAAATCACACAGGTGTTCCGACCTCAATTAAATTGCCGTCCAGATCGTAAAAACGAATGACTTTTTGCCCCCAACTATGTGTCATAAGTCTGTTAACATAATGAATCGAAGGGTATAGATTTTCCAGTTTTTCAATGAATGTTTCTATATTTTTTTCTTCAAAATATAATTCACAGGAATGATTTTGCGGGATAATATCTTTTCCAAGAAATTGTCTCCAAATTTTCTCGTCCTGAAGCACGAGACCCTCGGTTAAAATCATATTGCCGTCGTTATCAAGCACCATTTCCAGACCAAACAGGTCATGATAAAATTGTTTTGATTTTTCAATATCCTTAACAACGATTAAAATGTTTTTTAATTTCATATAATGCCACCACCGAATAAAAAACTCTATTTCTACGAGTATTGTAACATCACCATTGGCAAATAACAATAGTTGATCGGTGCTGTTTATTCGAGTGTAACTTTCGCGCTAAAATAACTTTATAAAGGAGGTACAGCCGTTCATGCAATATATGGTTGCCTTTTTAGAGGGCATTATTACCTTTATTTCACCCTGCCTGCTTCCGATGCTTCCGATTTATCTGTCCTATTTTGCCGGCGGAGGGGAGCGAAGTACAAAGAATACACTGCGGGGGGCATTCGGCTTTGTTGCTGGATTCACCATTGTGTTTGTACTGCTTGGAGCTCTTGCAGGAACCGTTGGAAGTTTTTTGAAAGTACATCAGACAGCGGTCAATATCGTATCCGGATTGATCGTTGTGTTTCTTGGACTTAATTTTCTTGGTGTATTTCAGATCAATCTGTTTCGGGGAACAAGTAGAAGTATAGGCACTTCAAATATGGGATTTTTTTCAGCACTGATATTTGGCATTGCATTTTCTCTGGGATGGACACCCTGTGTTGGAGCTTTCCTGGGTTCTGCCTTAATGCTGGCCTCTCAGCAAGGACATGTGATGGAAGGCATGGGTATGCTGTTTGTATATTCTCTGGGGTTGGGAATTCCCTTTATACTCAGTGCTGTGCTGATTGATTATTTGAAATCTGCCTTTGACTGGATCAAAAGGCACTACGATAAGATCAACAAGGTCAGTGGTTTCTTCCTGATACTGGTTGGCATTTTGATGGCAACTGGGATGATGGGAAAATTGCTTGGTCTGTTGGGATAAGGAGGAACTATGAAAAATAAGAAAGGCTTTCTCGTCATTCTTCTGATCTTTGTTCTTTTGTTGGGCGGAGCCTCTGTGCTGTATAAAAAGCTGGGGCAGGAGGTTGAGGCCAATCAGCTTGTAACTCAGGAACAGACCGAACCGCAGGAAAGTGATGGAGAGACGGCATCGGACAAAACGTTGGCACCGGATTTTACAGTTTATGATAACGATGGAAATGCGGTATATCTTTCATCTTATATCGGAAAACCGATTGTTCTCAATTTCTGGGCAAGCTGGTGCGGTCCTTGCCAAATGGAAATGCCGGATTTTAATGCGAAGTATCTGGAAATGGGAGAGGACATTTATTTTCTTATGGTCAATATGACAGACGGTGGACGGGAAACTGTGGAAAGTGCGTCTGAATTTATTGAGGAACAGGGATATGTGTTCCCGATATTTTACGACAAAGATTCGAGTGCAGCCAGTACCTACGGTGCCTATTCGCTGCCAACGACTTTTTTTATTGACGCTGGTGGTTATGTCATTGCCAGAGCGACAGGGGCGATCGATGCAGATACCTTACAGAGGGGCATTGATATGATTACCGAATAGAGAATTTGTCCGACAAGGTTATTTGAGAAATTAATGCATATGATAATTACGTAAAAAAGGAGGAAATATAGATATGGATTTTTTTGAGAAAGCAAAGGAAATGAAAGACGAAGCTATAGAAAATCGCCGATATTTCCATCAGACAGCGGAAGTGGGACTGGATATGCCAAAGGCTCAGGAATATATTATGAATAAACTGGAAGCATATGGACTCCATCCGGAAAAATGCGGACATGGTGTGACCGCCTTGTTAGGTCAGGGAACGCCAGTATTACTGCTGCGTGCAGATATGGATGCTTTGCCAATTCAGGAAGACAGCGGTGAAACATTTGCATGCAAAACGGGTCATGCCCATGCCTGTGGTCATGATTTTCATGCGGCCATGCTTCTTGGAGCGGCAAAACTTTTAAAAGAATGTGAGTCCGAACTGAAAGGAACCGTCAAATTTATGTTCCAGCCGGCAGAGGAAACCTTTGAAGGCAGCTGGGATATGATTGAAAACGGAATATTGGAAAATCCTAAGGTGGATGCTGCCCTTGCCCTTCATGTTGGACCGGGAAAAATGCTGCCTGGCCTTTGTATGTATAATGCAGGAGGCGTGATGATGAATTCGGTGGATGGATTCCGAATTGTTATTAAAGGAAAGGGTGGCCACGGTGCATATCCGAATCTTGCAGTGGATCCTTTAAGAATTGCCGTTCGTATTTATACAGCTCTGGAAGAATTGATCGCACGTGAAGCAAATCCAGAAAAAACATGTGTGCTTACGATCGGGCAGATTCATGGAGGAAATGCGGCGAATATTATTCCGGATGAAGTCGTTATGGAAGGAACTTTAAGAACAAATGACAAGGAAGAAAGGGAGCTTCTTGTCCGAAGAATTACAGAAATAGCCGAAGGTGTTTCAAAACTTTGTGGAGGAAGTGTCCGGATCACAAAATTATCAGAGGTTCCACCGTTGGTTTGCGATCGGCCGTTTACTGAAAAAATGATTGGATATATGAAGGAACTGGACATTGTTCAACCGATACCGGATATGCATGCAAATGCCTCGGAGGATTTTGCTGTAATCGCGGAGCAGGTTCCGTCTGCTTTTATGTACCTGTCCGCAGGATTTGAAGATGAACGGGGCAACTATTCTGCTCATAATCCAAAGGTGCGGTTTAATGAGGATGTCCTTCCTGTTGGAATTGCAGGTATGGCTCATTGTGCTGTGCGGTGGCTGGAAGAAAATTAATGGATAAATTACAGAGTTTTTTATGTAGTGCAGTATAGAACAGTATGGTATACTGAAAAATATAAAGAAAGGTGGAGTCTTATCGATGGGTATTTACTTAAATCCTGGAAATGAATTATTTCAGAGAGCATTAAATTCACAAATTTATATTGATAAAAGCGAATTGATTGCCTATTTGAATAAAGTCATAGGTTCTGAGCAGCAGTATGTTTGTGTCAGTCGTCCTCGAAGATTTGGAAAATCCATGGCAGCGAATATGCTGGCTGCATATTACGGAAAAGATATGGACTCCCGAAAGCAATTTGAACAGCTTAAAATAGCAAAACATGCTTCATTTGAGAAACATTTAAACCGATACAATGTTATTTTTATTAATATGCAGAATTTTCTGAGCCGTACACACGATGTCAATCAGATGATCGAACGGATTCAAAAGGGCGTAATGAAAGACTTGAAACGAGCGTATCCGGATATGAATGATATGGATGATGCCGATTTGGATGAAGTTTTGTACGATATATATGAAGCAACCCGTATCCCCTTTGTATTTATTATCGATGAATGGGATTGTATATTCCGCGAAAATAAAGAGAATAGCTTTGCTCAGAGAAGATATCTGGATTTTTTGAGAAACCTTTTGAAGGATAAGGTCTATGTCGCACTTGCGTATATGACAGGAATTCTTCCGATAAAAAAATATGGTTCACATTCGGCACTCAATATGTTTGATGAATTCTCCATGACCAATCCTAGGCAGTTGTCGGAGTTTGTAGGCTTTACAGAATCAGAAGTGAAAGATTTATGTCATAAATATGATATGGATTTCGAAGAAACGAAACGGTGGTATGATGGATATAGGTTTGAGGATGCAGGTCATGTTTACAGTCCGAGATCGGTTGTAAGTGCTATGTTAAGCAGATGTTTTGACAGTTATTGGAACCAGACAGAGACTTTTGAGGCACTTAGGGACTATATTATCATGAATTTTGATGGCCTGAAGGATAAAGTAATCGAACTTCTTGCGGGCAGCAGGATTCACATTGATACAAGTTCTTTTAGCAACGATATGACAACGTTTAGTACAGCGGATGATGTTCTTACCTTGCTTGTACATCTGGGATATTTGGGATATGATTATGTTTTAGAAGAAGTTTTTATTCCGAATTCAGAAGTGTCAAAAGAATTTGTTACAGCAACTCAAAGTGCAGAATGGTCGGAGGTCATTCGGGCTGTCAAACAATCTTCTCAGTTGCTTCAGACAACATGGAGAAGGGACGGGGCAATTGCACAGATTAAGGAACGTAATTATTTAAAGGCGTTGGAAGAATACACAGGTAATATTCTGATGGTGGGAATAAATTATGATAAGGAAAATAAGAAACATCAGTGTTTAATAGAAGAGTATGAAAGAAAATAGTGGAACCACTACCCCAGAAAGTTTTGGCTTTCTGGGTTTTCAGGTTGTCCCATCTGTATATGTGACTTTGTCACAGAAATAAAAAAAGGTTTCGGCTATAATAAAGTCACAAAGAAGAGAAAAAGGGGGACAACAAAATGTCAGCTATTCATATTAATAAAAACAATTTCAATAAAGAAGTTATGGAATCCGATAAACCTGTCCTTTTAGATTTTTGGGCACCATGGTGTGGACCTTGCCGAATGGTTGTTCCGATCGTAGAGGAGATTGCACGTGAGAATCCGGACATTAAAGTTGGAAAAATAAACGTGGATGAAGAGCCTGAGCTGGCAAGCCAGTTCAAGGTTATGAGTATTCCAAGCCTGTTTGTCATGAAAGACGGAAAGATTGTCAATCAGAGTATGGGAGCTCAGCCGAAAAAACAGATTCTGGCAATGTTAAAGTAAACGTGAAACCGCCGCAGTCATAAAAAGTCTGCGGCGGTATTTTTTTACGTTTCATCTAATTGTTTCAGTTTTTCAATATCCGTAATTTCAATCGTGCCTCTTGTGAGACGGACGATTCCTTCGGTTTGGAAGTATTTTAACATTCGAGTGACGACTTCCCGGGCTGTGCCGAGATGGGCGGCAATGGTTTCGTGGGTGATTTTAAGAACATGAGTGTTTTCAATAGCACATTCTTCCATCAGAAAATGGGCCAGTCGTTTATCGAAACTCTTCCACATGAGCTGCTCAATGAGCCACATGACATCCGTAAATCGGGTAGCCATGAGCTGGTTTGTATAGTTGGAGACAACAACCGATTCTTCCATCAGAGCTCTGTAATAATCCGGCGGAATGATCCAGACCTGGGATTCTTTCTCAGCTGTAATGGTGACATCAAATTGAATGGAGTTGAACACGCAGGACGCAGAGAACAGGCAGATATCCCGTTCAAACAGGCGGTAGAGCGTGATTTCCCGGCCTTCCTCGGAAGTAATAAAGACACGCAGCTGGCCGGAGCGAATCAGAATCAGACCCATGCAGGTTGAATCGCCGTTGTGCAGTAAGGCTCCCTTTGGGAGTGTACGGCTCACAGCACGATGAAGAAATTCCTCCTGCTCTTTGACGGTTAATTTATCAAATATAGGAAAATAATCGGATATAGCCAAAGTAATGCTGCCCCTTTCGTAAAAATTAACTCATATTATAGACTTCTTTCCAATATACGTCAATCATATGAGGACAGGCTTAGATTTTTTAAGTCGGATATGGTTTAAACTGGTAGACATTTGACAATCATTTGTATTATAATTAGAAATAGTACGTTATGCCATAAATGGTAATAAAGATAGAGACGAGGAGATTGTTATGTTAGATATTAAATTTGTCAGAGAGAATCCAGAAATCGTAAAACAGAACATTCGTAATAAATTTCAGGATCACAAACTGGAATTAGTTGATAAAGCGATTGAACTGGATAAGAAAAACAGAGAGATCAAGGGTGAAGTTGAAGTACTTCGTGCCAACAGAAAGAAAGTTTCCAAGATGATCGGCGGCCTTATGGCTCAGGGCAAGAAGGAAGAGGCTGAAGAAGTTAAGAAACAGATTGCTTCTGAAGGCAAAAGAATTGATGAATTGACCGCTTTGGAAAAACAGGTAGAAGAAGACCTCAAGAAATGCATGATGCTCATTCCAAATATTATCGATCCATCGGTACCGATCGGAAAGAATGATGAAGAGAATGTGGAAGTTCAGAGATACGGTGAACCGGTTGTTCCAGACTTTGAAGTGCCATATCATGCTCAGATTATGGAAAGCTTTAATGGACTGGATCTTGACAGTGCCAGAAGAGTTGCAGGTAACGGTTTCTATTACTTAATGGGAGATATCGCAAGACTTCATTCCGCAGTAATCTCCTATGCAAGAGATTTCATGATCAATCGTGGATTTACTTACTGTGTTCCACCTTTTATGATCCGCAGCGACGTTGTTACAGGCGTTATGAGTTTTGAAGAGATGGATGCCATGATGTACAAGATTGAAGGTGAAGACCTTTATCTCATTGGTACAAGTGAACATTCCATGATCGGTAAATTCATCGACCAGATTATTCCAGAAGAACAGCTTCCACAGACATTGACAAGCTATTCCCCTTGTTTCCGTAAAGAAAAGGGTGCTCATGGTATCGAAGAACGTGGTGTATATCGTATTCACCAGTTTGAAAAACAGGAAATGATCGTTGTATGTAAACCGGAAGATTCCAAGATGTGGTTTGACAAATTATGGCAGAACACAGTAGATCTCTTCCGTTCCATGGATATTCCTGTTCGTACACTGGAATGCTGTTCTGGTGACCTTGCAGACCTTAAAGTGAAGTCTGTTGACGTTGAAGCATGGTCCCCAAGACAGAAGAAATATTTCGAGGTCGGAAGCTGCTCCAACTTAGGAGATGCTCAGGCAAGAAGACTTCGTATTCGTGTAAATGGTGAAAATAACCAGAAGTATTTTGCACATACATTGAACAATACGGTTGTTGCTCCGCCACGTATGCTGATCGCTTTCCTTGAAAACAATCTTCAGGCAGACGGAACTGTCCGAATTCCGGAAGCCCTTCGTCCATACATGGGTGGAACAGAATTACTTGTACCAAAAAAATAAATATTTGAAAATAAAAATGAAGGCTTCCAATCATTCAGGGTTGGAAGCCTTCAAAAATACATAGATCGTAATCATTTTTACATGCATCAAATTCTTTTTGAGAGCGGATGGTCCAGCTTATGCTCAGTGACCGGAAAAGATACCGGCAGAGAAGCCTGGAGATATTGTTTTTATAACGATGGTCGTAGGCGATAAAGTCCGGTCGGCAGAGGAAGTTGGTGATGAGAAAGTGGACAAGGCCTTCCGGCGGTGATTCTTTGCCGGAGGCTTTTTTAAAATTGGAAGCAAGCTGTCCGCGGATAACCTCCGGATGGTGGGTTTTGTACCATCTTACTGCCAGAGGGTGAAAGGATTCGATACAATAGGCACCGTTATAATTCTGGATAATCTGATCGGCCGTTTTACATACGACAGATGGCTTTTCAGGAAATTTAAATTCAATGATCAAAGGTACCCGACCGTTGACGAAGTTCAAAAACTCCTTCAGTTTCGGTATCTTTTCATGGGATTTGCAAAGGTTGAACTGGAGAAGCTCCTTATAAGTGTAATCCTTGACGTAACCATCGACACCGCAGACACGTTTTAATGTATCGTCGTGGAAAATGACAGGAATGCGGTCCTTGGTCAGCTGGACATCCAGTTCAATACCGTATCCGGCATCGACAGCCTTTCGAAAAGCCGCCATGGAATTCTCCGGCGCATCACTGTTATTATCGTGGAGTCCGCGATGGGCATAATAATAGCCTTTAAGGGAGGAATAGTCGGGACGTTTGAAAATTCTCGGCATAATGGCAGCCAGATAAACGATTGGAATATAAATGAGCGGTTTTACTTTCATGATTCATCCCATCCTTTTATTTAGTGATCTTAACTCTATGGTACTCTTTTGAAATGAAAACGCAAGGCGTTTTATGACGTCTTATGTTAAAATTTTATAAAATATCGTGAAAAAGCCTGTTTGGATTTTTAAAAAGGAATCTAAACAGGCTTCTTAAAATTATTAAAGATGATTGTTCATATATTCGATACCATTGCGCTGTTTGCCAAGAGAAGCATTTTTGATCTTTTCCAGTGCCGTTTCTGGAATTTCCTTAAATTCCAGAATACCTTTTTCGCGGGCCAGGTTCAAAAGCTGTTCTCCTTTTTCGGTGCGGACAATGACCTGATTCCAGCCTTTATCCACGTCCCAGCCATCGGCACTGCGGGCACCGCCAATGGAAAGATCGGAAAATTCAGCCGTCATATCGGTACATGCGTGGCAGGCAGAACGGACAATCGGAGTTACCTCGTCAAGGTCGACGGAAATGTCCTTGCCATTTTCTCGGAGGACCAGGGAATGATATTTGCTTGGCGGAATATCCATATGCTCCACCTGTTCAGGGTCTGCATATTTTGCAGTCAGATCATGGATATCGTTCCATTCAAGCCCCCATCCGCAGAACAGGCCGAAGACAAAACCAATATTATCCGCATTGTTGTCATTATCCGGAAGAGGTTTGGATTTCATCTTATAGACAGCTAATGTTTTGCATGGTGTTCCGACAACGCCGATTTTTTTATATTTATTTTCTCTGAGAGTCTGATTTAAAACAGCCAATGTCGGAGGAATCTGAAAGCTGCTTCCTGAACATGCACGAATTTCCTCTGGTGTTGTAGCCAGGACACCCTTTGCATCCAGACCGCCTTTTGACTGGGTTAAAACAGCAGAATCAATAAAGCCTTCTTTTAAGGCAAGCTCTACAAGAGCTGTCATCGTTCCGCCATGCTGAGAGTTGGCTCGGATGGATGGATCTGTTGCCCGGGTCAGATAAAGGCCGCGGAATGGGCCGATTTCCGGCGTAATGGTTTCAATTGGAAAAAATTTATTTTGTAAGGTTTTTATATCTGTAGGCATACGCGGACAGAATTCCTGGCAGCGTCCATCGGTTCGTTCACAATCGAAATAGCAGATGGTCCGGCCTTCATAGGAGTCCCAGTAAGGGCAAAGTCCCTGACAGGCACCACATCCTGTACAAAGTCCGCGTTTAATGACCTGTGTATCCAGTGCAAATGTACTTAACATTTCATATCCCCCCTTAAGTCATGATCGTCGGTATATGGAATACCTTAATGGTCAGTTCATCTGCGTCATCCGGCAAATAATTGGCCAGAGTGTGTTTGTTGCCGCAGAGATGATCCTGGATCAGGTATCGATAGCCCGGTTTTTGAGGTTCAATGAATCCTTTTTCATATAAATAGCCAGTCAGAGTGTCAATGACAGTATCTCTTGGAAACTCCAGGGTTATCACGTCGTCGGTTGTATGGTGGAGGAAATGTACTTTAATGAGGTTGCTCATTGCTCATTACCTCCTTTCACATGGATGGCAGCACAGCCTCGTTCAAAGGCTTTACGATTCATTTCCAGAGCACTGCCATGGAAACGCTGCTCAAGAATCTGAGCAAGTTCTTCTGTATTCAGAGGTGCCCCAGGCAGACGGCTGAAAGCACCGAGCAATACGATGTTGGCAGCTCTTGTATCTCCAATCTCCAAAGCAATATCTGACGCACGAACTGCATAATTTTCAGAGGTAATGGTATTGATCTCTTCGATAATATCCTCGATGGCAGGGTAGGATTGATTGCCCTGTAATACACCGAGAGGATAGATCGGACGCGGGTCATAAACGATCATTGTATTTGGGCCGGCATACTGACGGGCCATTCGGAGCGTTTCAAGTGGTTCAAATCCAATGATAATATGGGCTTCGCCGGAAGGGATTAAAACACCAATCTCATCGGTGGCGGATACGCGGATGTGGCTCATAACCGAACCGCCTCGTTGGGAAGCACCGTAGGTTTCACCAACAGCTACATGATATCCCAGATCGTTCATTGTGCTGGCAACGATTTCAGAAGCCAGAACATTACCCTGACCGCCGATACCGCAGACGATAATGTTTAGCGGATCAAATCTTAATTCTCTCATACAGTATCACCGCCTTCCACTTTAATAGCACCAGATGGACAAAGCTGGGCACATACACCGCAGCCAACACAGGACATAGGATCGATCATTGCTTTATTTTTAGTGAAATCCCAGGAGTTGCCAGGACAGCCCCATACACGACTGCAGAATTTATCACAGCCACAGCCATCACCATAGCAGACATCCTGATCTACATAGACTTTCAGTCCTTTTTTCTGCTGTTTACTCATAAGCGTTGCACAAGGCTGACGCATAATGAGAACCTTCAGTCCATCCTGTTTCAGAAGATCGCGAAGGATCTTTGATGTGGCCTCTACTTCAAATGGATCGGCTACCGTAACATCACAGCCGATGGATTCACAAATCTTTTGTATGGACATGGCCTGGGTATGATCCCCCATAGCCGTAATACCTGTACCCGGATGCGGCTGGAAACCGGTCATGGCGGTTGCAGAGTTATCCAATATCATGAGAAGCATGTTGGCATTATGATATTTTGCGTTGACCAGACCAGGCATAACGGTATGGAAGAAGGTGGAATCACCGCACATGGTGACAACTTTCTGATCCAGTCCGTAGGCTGTGAGCTGTCCAAGACCTTCGGCCAGATTAATACCCGAGCCCATGGCGTTGCATGCCTGATATGCCCAGAAACCGGCAGCCTGACTGGACATGATATAGCATCCGATATCGCCGACAACGATCCCCGGATTTTTTTCAAATTTTAAGGCTTTTTTCAGTATGTAGAAAGTCGCCCGGTGAGGACATCCTGCACAGAAAGTCAGATCGCGGATCGGAAGCGTATCTTCAATGGATTCCTTTTTTGCGATATCCGGTGTTTCCAGAAGATCGATGACAGCATTGAGAACGATATCTGGATTTAATTCTCCGATACGTGGAAGAGCACCTGTGGAGCGGCCGGAAAATGTAATATTTAGTTTATGCTTACCGGCAATGGCTTCAAGATTTTGTTCCATGACCGGGTCGACCTCCTCAAGGACAAGCACCTGCTCAGCAGATCTTAAGTACTGAAGAATGTAGTTTTTCGGCACTGGCCATATTGTAGCAAGACTTAAAAGACCGACGGAATCCTGTTCGCCGAGGCGTTTGAGTACTTCGCGGCAGTATAAATGTCCGGTACCGCTGGCTACGATTAATTTTTTTGCATTTTCCGGACCTTCGTAATGATTATACGGACAGGTTTCAAAAATATCCTGTATCCGATCAAGTTTTTCCAGCATCGGTTTGTGCAGATAATTAACACAGGTGAGACGATCCCATTCGCCTACCTGTGTCATCGGATGTGGTTTTTCTGGTAATTCGCCCAGAACAACATTGCCGCGGCCATGACAGACACGTGTTGTCAGACGTACGATCACGATCTGACGTGTTCTTTCTGAAAGCTCGAAAGCGTATGGAATCATATCCTTTGCTTCCTGCATAGTATTTGGTTCAAGCATAGGCACATCGGCAGACATTGCCTGATAACGCGAATCAAATTCATTTGTACTGGAGTGGGCACTCGGATCATCGGATGTAATAATGACAAGACCACCTTTAACGCCATGCTGTGCACCACAATGTAATGCATCAGCTACACATAACAGACCATTCTGTTTGATCGCACAAAGGGATCTCGCATTGGCAAGAGATGCACCGATACAAGCTTCCAGTGCACATACTTCATTGGTAGACCATTCCGCATAAAAATTAAGTTCTTTTGCAACCTTACCAAGCAGTCCAAGTACCTGTGAAGAAGGGGAGCCTGGGTATGAAGCGGCGAAATTAAGTCCGGCTTCGATGGCTCCTCGAACGACGGCTTCATTACCTTGCATAAGGCATATTTTACCAGGTTCATCAGCAGTTATAGTCCATTCCATGAATTATAGTCACCTCCCTGATTCCTAAAAGGGTTAATTTTGCCAATTTAGGAAAATTCATGAATTTATTATTTCAATTCTAGCACATATTGTGAAAAATGTAACATAAATAAAAATTATCAAATGATAGCTCAAAGTTATTGTTTGAATATAGTCGAAATTTTACGAAAAATTAAAACGTTTCCATAGACATTCATTTTGCATGTCAAAAAGAACAGGGCTTTTCTAGACAAAATTAACAAATAAAATAAAAATAATAAAAAAGTATTGTTAAATTAGCGAAAAAAGAGTAAGATATAAACATCAGTAAAGACCGAGAAATTTTGGAAACGTTTCCAAAATATTTCAATCTCAGGTCAAAAATATTCTTTATAAAAAATTAAAGGGAGGAGAAATTTTATGAAGAAAAGAGTAATAGCAACACTTCTTTGTGGAACTCTTGCAGCATCTATGTTAGTTGGCTGTGGCGGCACAAAAGAAGAAACAAAAGCTGAAACAGCAGGCGAAACAAAAACAGAAGCATCCAGCGAAGGCGGTTCCGTTTATTTCTTGAACTTCAAACCGGAACAGAATGACGCATGGCAGGCACTTGCAGCAACTTACACAGAAGAAACAGGTGTTCCTGTAACTGTTGTAACAGCAGCATCCGGCCAGTATGAAACAACATTGATGGCTGAAATGGGTAAGAGCGAAGCTCCTACATTATTCCAGGTTAACGGTCCTGTTGGTCTTGCTAACTGGAAAGATTACTGCTATGACCTTTCCGGATCTGACATCTATGGCGAAATTACAAGTGATGACTATGTATTAAAAGATGACGAAGCTGTTTATGGTATCGCATACTTGATCGAATCTTACGGTATCATTACAAACGTTGATTTACTGGAACAGGCTGGCTACACAGTAGATGATATTCAGTCTTTCGCAGATCTTAAAGCAGTTGCTGAAGATATCACAAATCGTAAAGACGAACTTGGATTCGCAGCATTTACATCCGCAGGTATGGATTCTTCTTCTGACTGGAGATTCAAAACACACCTTGCAAACCTTCCAATCTACTTTGAATATCAGGAAGATGGAATTACATCCACAGATGCTATCAAAGGTACATACTTAGATAACTATCGTGCAATCTGGGATCTTTACATTAACAACTCTACATGTGATCCTGCAGAATTAGCTGGTAAAACAGGTGACGATTCTCGTGCAGAATTCACAGAAAGCAAAGCAGTATTCTACCAGAACGGTTCTTGGGAATACACAGCACTTAGCGAAGCTTTAGGTGATGATGCAATCACAATGCTTCCAATCTATGTTGGTTTAGGCGATGAAGCTAATCAGGGTCTCTGTACAGGTACAGAAAACTACTGGTGTGTAAACAATCAGGCATCTGAAGAAGATATTCAGGCAACACTTGATTTCATCTACTGGTGTGTAAGCTCTGAAGAAGGAACAACAGCTATGGCTGAATCCATGGGCTTTGTAATTCCTTTCAAAGCAGCTAAAGAAACTCCAAACGTATTCGTTAAACAGGACGCTGCAAACCTTGAAGCTGGTAAAACACCAGTTGCTTGGAACTTCGCATCCATGCCATCTGAAGAATGGAAGAATGGTCTTGGCACAGCATTAACAGCATATGCTGCAGATCAGACAGATGAAAAATGGGCTGATGTTGTAACAGCATTCGTTGACGGTTGGGCTACAGAAGCTGCATTAACTGCAGAGTAATGACTATCGATATTTTAGTATATCCTTTATTACTTGCTTATTAAGCAGGGACAGGCAGGATCCTGCCTGTCCCATTTTTTTTAAAAATTGACTTCTTTGCATTTTTGATAGATTAGGAGTGGGGTTATGGAAAGAGCGTTAAAGCGTTATTGGCCAATATTTATTCTCCCTACATTACTTGCATTTTTAATCGGATTTATCGTTCCGTTTGTACAGGGATTATATCTTTCCTTCTGTCAGTTTACGACAGTTAATAATGCCAAGTGGGTAGGACTTTCAAATTATATAAAAGTTTTTAAAGACACAACATTTACGGATGCAATGAAATTTACGATCGCATTTACGGTTGTATCCGTTATTTTAATTAACGTATTGGGTTTTGCAATTGCACTTGCCCTTACAAGAAAATTAGCAGGAACAAATATCTTCCGTACAGTTTTCTTTATGCCAAACCTGATCGGCGGTATTGTGCTTGGTTATATCTGGCAGATTTTGATCAACTGTGTACTTTCAATTGTAGGTGAGCCGTTACTGGCATTGAATACACAGGCGGGTTATTGGGGTATGATCATTTTGACATGCTGGCAGCAGATTGGTTATATGATGATCATTTATATTGCAGGACTCCAGAATATTCCGGATGATCTGATTGAGGCTGCACAGATTGATGGTGCTTCTTCATGGACAACATTATGGAGAATCAAACTTCCGATGGTTATGCCATCCATCACCATCTGTATGTTCTTATCATTGACAAACGGATTTAAGTTATTTGACCAGAACTTGGCATTGACTGCGGGTGAACCTTATCACTCAACAGAAATGTTAGCTTACAATATTTATAATACATTCTATGCACGTGCAGGTGCCCAGTGGAAGGGTATCGGCCAGGCAAAAGCGGTGATCTTCTGTATCATCGTTGTAGCAATTTCAATGATTCAGCTTAAGGCAACCCGTTCGAAGGAGGTGCAGCAGTAATGAAAACAAAAAGAAGTGCCGTTGATTGGGTATTGACCGCTTTGTTGGCGATTGCGTCTGTGCTGTACATGTATCCAATTTTTATGATCCTGATCAACTCTTTGAAGAAGGAATCTGCAATCGGAACATCCACTGCCTTTGAACTTCCGACAGCGGATACATTTGCAGGATTGGCAAACTATGAAAATGCCATTAACTCCAAAGGATTTTTACAGAGTTTATTTTTCAGTACATTTATTACGGTTACATCGGTAATAGCGATCCTTATCTGCTGTTCCATGTGTGCATGGTTTATTACCCGCGTAAAGAATAAAGTCATTCAGTCTTTATATTATTTATTCGTGTTCTCTATGGTTGTTCCATTCCAGATGGTTATGTTTACATTGTCTCAGACAGCCGATAAACTCGGTTTGAATACACCATGGAATATATGGATCATCTATCTTGGATTTGGTGCCGGACTGGCGGTATTCATGTTCTCCGGATTTATGAAATCCATCCCGCTGGAAGTTGAAGAAGCCTCGATGATTGACGGATGTAATCCGCTTCAGACTTTCTTCCTGATCGTTTTACCGATATTGAAACCGACACTGGTATCCGTAGGTATCCTTGAAGCGATGTGGGTATGGAACGATTACCTGCTTCCAACACTGGTTCTCGATATTAAGAATTACAAAACAATTCCGATGTTGATCCAGTACTTTAGAGGAAGCTATGGACGTGTTGAAATGGGCCCGATGATGGCAAGTATCATGCTTACTGTTATTCCGATTATTATTGTCTATCTGCTTGGACAGAAACATATCATCAAAGGTGTGGCAGCAGGTGCTGTTAAAGGCTGATTTCATTTGATGGAAGGTAACACTTATGACGATCAAAGATATTGCAAAAGAATCAGGTTATTCTGTGGGAACGGTATCCCGGGTATTGAATCATTCTGCCGGGGTTTCAGATAAAGCGAAAAAAAGCATAATGGAAGTCGTGGACAAATATCACTTTTGTCTGAACAGCAATGCCAAGCATCTGAAAAAACAGAGCAGCGAAGGTATTGCCATTATCATTAAAGATACGCAGAATATGCTTTTCTCAGCAATTGTTGATCAAATGCAGAGTTTGCTGAGGCGAAAAGAATACAATTCTGTTGTATATTATCTGAACAAAGATGATAATGAGCTGGAGGAGGCAATCAAGATTTGTGCCGAACGACGTCCGATAGGCATTCTCTTCCTTGGAGTCAATACCGAAAATCTGCATGAGCGTTTTTCGGAGATTAAGATTCCCTGCGTATTGGTGACCAACTCGGCATCAAATCTGGGCTTTGAGAATCTGTCCAGTGTCAGTACGGATGATGAGGCAGCTGGAAGATTTGCAGTGGAACACCTTTTGTCTTTAGGACATACCCATATAGGTATTATGGGCGGGGAGATTTCCACATCACAGATTGTTTCTTCGCGTTATCAGGGCTGTCAGGAGGCTTTCAGAGCGTACCATATTCCTTTTGATCCGAATACCCAGTATGAAGCAACCAACTTTGGCATTGCCGAAGGGTATCATGCAATGGAACATCTGCTGGATCATGTGGCGGGACTGTCGGCAGTCTTTGCCATGTCGGATGTTCTGGCAATTGGTGCGATCCGGGCCGTAAAGGATCGGGGACTTAGAGTTCCGGAAGATGTGTCAGTGATCGGCTTTGACGGCATTGACATGGGGAATTATATCAGTCCGCGGTTGACAACGATTCGTCAGCATCGTGAGGGGATTGCCTGCCGCAGTGTGGAGATCCTGCTGAAATGTATTGACGAGGATTGTTCAGCAGTTCATGAAATTGAGCCATTTCATCTGGTTCCCGGAGAGAGTGTGTATAAACATTAACGTATAATTGATATAGAGAAGGAGTAATATTCAAATGGCAAATATCTCTTTTAAAAATGTAGTAAAAACTTATGATAACGGTGTGACCGTTATTCCGGATCTGAATCTGGAAATTGAAGATAAAGAATTTGTGGTTTTAGTCGGACCATCCGGCTGTGGTAAATCGACAACACTCCGTATGATCGCCGGTCTGGAAAGTATTACATCCGGTGAATTATGGATCGGAGATAAACTTGTAAACGATGTAGCTCCAAAGGATCGTGATATTGCGATGGTATTCCAGAGCTACGCTTTGTATCCACATATGACGGTTTATAAAAATATGGCCTTTGCTTTGGAACTTCGTAAAGTACCAAAGGATATTATTGACCAGAAGGTAAGAGAAGCAGCAAAGATCCTTGAACTAGAACCTTATCTCGACCGTAAACCAAAGGCATTATCCGGTGGTCAGCGTCAGCGGGTTGCCTTAGGACGTGCCATGGTTCGTGATCCAAAGGTATTCTTGCTGGATGAACCATTATCCAACCTGGATGCAAAACTCCGTACAGAGATGCGTACTCAGATTGCAGCCCTTCATAAACGTCTGGCAACAACTTTCGTATATGTAACTCATGACCAGACAGAAGCTATGACGATGGGTGACCGTATTTGCGTTATGAAAGACGGTGTGATTCAGCAGTTTGATACACCACAGACATTGTACAATTATCCATGTAATATGTTCGTGGCAGGTTTCATTGGTTCTCCTCAGATGAACTTTATTCAGGCAAAAGTTGAAAAAGACGGAGATGTCTGTGTACTTGTATTTAATGAGAGCCGGATTCCTGTAAAAGATGAAGCAATTCTTCCATACGTTGGAAAAGAAGTGATCATGGGTATCCGTCCGGAAGATATTCATCTCGAAGGTTTTGAGACATCCTGTGAAAAAGCATCCATTACTGCACGTTTAAATATCCGCGAAGTATTAGGTTCTGAAATGAACTTATATGTAACCTGTGAAGGCCAGAAACTGACAGCAAAAGTTCTTTATGACGGCAATGTTAAAGAGGATGAAGATGTTAAATTAGTATTTGATGTGAATAAGATTCATGTCTTTGATAAAGATACAGAGGCTGCAATCTGTCATTAATCGATAAAGGAGTGTTAATTTTGAGAAGCAGTGGTGTTTTAATGCACATATCTTCCCTTTCATCTCCTTTTGGAATCGGAACGATGGGGAAGGAAGCCAGAGAGTTTGTAGATTTTCTGGAAAAATCCGGACAGTCTTATTGGCAGATCCTTCCGATATGTCCGACAAGCTACGGTGATTCGCCATACCAGTCCTATTCGACTTTCGCCGGCAATCCCTATTTCATCGATCTGGATATTCTGGAAAAAGAAGGGTATCTTAAAAAAGCCGAATATGAGAACATTGATTGGGAAAGCACACCGGATAAGGTGAATTATGGAGCTCTGTATAATAAACGTTATCCCGTATTGAAACTGGCGGTTGAACGCTTTTTGAAGGAAGTTTCAGAACCGTTCGAAACCTATTGCAGAGAAAATGCTTACTGGCTGGACGACTATGCTCTGTTTATGACATTGAAAGATCTGCATGGCGGTCTGGCTTGGAACGAATGGAAACTTCCTCTGAAAAATCATGAGGAAGCGGCACTGTCGGAGGTGAGCATTCAGTATAAGAATGAGATTCTCTTCTGGAAGGTACTGCAGTACTGGTTTTTCGAGCAGTGGAATGAACTTAGAGCTTATGCCAACGAAAAAGGCATCGATATTATTGGAGATATTCCTTTCTATGTAGCTTTTGACAGCGTGGATGCATGGGCCCACTCAGAGCTGTTCCAGCTGGATGAGAATCGCAGGCCGGTGGATGTTGCAGGATGTCCGCCGGATGGTTTTTCAGCAACCGGACAGTTATGGGGAAATCCATTATATAATTGGGAAGTTCATGAGAAAAGTCATTATGCATGGTGGATACAGCGGATTGGTTATCTTACAAAGGTTTACAATGTGCTGCGTATCGATCATTTCAGAGGCTTTGATTGCTATTATGCGATTCCGGGGGATGCACCGGATGCCTCCAGCGGAAGATGGATGGAAGGTCCGGGAATGAAATTGTTCCGGGCTATGGAAGAGACCATCGGACCGCAGCGAATCATTGCCGAAGATCTTGGATTTTTAACAGAATCCGTAAAAAAACTGTTAAAGGACAGCGGTTTTCCGGGGATGAAGATTTTGGAATTTGCTTTTGATACAAGAGAAAGCAGTCATGAGGATTATCTTCCTTATAATTATCCTCCCCATTGTGTTGCCTATACAGGCACACATGATAATGATACCATTCAGGGCTGGTTCACATCAGCAAGACAGGAAGATGTCGACTTTGCCAAAGCTTACCTCCATCTGGATGATCCGTCGGATTATCATTGGGGTATGATGCGGGCACTTTGGGCCAGCACAGCAGAGTTTGCCATCGTTCAGGCACAGGATCTTTTAGGTCTGGGAAGCGAAAGCCGGATGAATACGCCATCAACGATGGGCGGTAACTGGGTTTGGCGTGCATTGCCGGGAAGTTTTAATGATGGATTGGCTGAGAAACTGGCACGTTATACAAAATTATATGGAAGAAGTCGATAAATAAAGAAACTGCCGTATATCACAAAGTGGTATATGGCAGTTTTTGCGGTTAGACGCTGTCACGAACGATGAGATTCGTGCTGACTTCGATTTTTACAGGGCGATAATGTTTGGCATGAATGACTTCAAGCAAACGGTCAACAGCGGTCTCGCCCATATAGTGGATTGGGACATTGACCGAAGATAATTTTGGTTCGATATATGTACAGAGGGGGATATTGTCAAATCCGATAATACCGATATCTTCGGGAATTTTATAGCCCCACTCTTTAAAGGCTTTCATGGCACCGGCAGCGATCAGGTCATTATCGGCAAAATAACAGTCAGCAGGTTTGGTGCCATTTTTCAAAATTTCAATCATATCCGCATAGGCCCCTTCCATCGACGGGGAAAGATAGTGGACGAGGGAGTTCGATGGGGAAAGACCGCCGTCACGCAATGCCCGGTTGAAACCCTCTGCTCTGGAGTCGAAATTATGCATACTGTAGGAAGAACGCAGATATCCGGGTTGGGTCTGGTGGCGTTTCATTAAAAAACGTGTGGCAGAGTAAGCACCGTCATCGTTGTTCATTAATATACAGTCCATTTTGGTTGAATTAAAATATGTATCCAGAGCGACGATCGGATAGGGAATATAGGCAAAAGGGAAGAAATCTTCTTTATGCATTTCGGTTCCGAGCAAAATAATGCCGACACAGTCAGGGGTGATGGCCCGTTCAAGCTGGAGGCTGACTTCTGTGTCATCAGATATGGTAATGGTGACAAGTTCATAGCCCTTTTCCTTGCAATGTTCGGCAATACTCTCTGTGAGGGAGAGGAAAAAAGGGGTTTGCTGTATTTTTAAAATGGCCCCATCCTTTCGGTAGACGATGTAGTTGATGGTCCCTTTTGTTTTTTGGGAGTGTTTGATCTTTGTAAAATCGTATCCGTATTTTTCGGCAGCCGCTATGACCATACGCCGGGTTTTTGTACTCACACCGGGTTTGTCATTGAGAGCCATGGATATGGCTGCTTCGGATAGATTGAGCATCTTTGCAAGTTCTTTGGCGGTAATCGACATAATAACCTCCTGAATATCATAATATATACATATTATATAAAAAGGAGAAAGGGAATACAACGAAAAATGTGAAAATTAAGTAAAAAATTAAGTAAAAACAACTTAATTTAATGTTCAAATTAAGTAAAATAAAGAGTATAATATACATATTACAAATTAAGAAAATTTGAGGAGGGTTTTACGATGGCAAATATAAAGCTTGGATATGCACCAACCAGAAGAAGTATCTTCAGTGCACCAGATGCGATCAAATATAGAGGCTTAACAGCCGATCGATTAAGAGAACTTGGCATCGATTTTGTAGATATTACAGATATTAACGAAGAAGGACTTCTTTACGGCGATGACGAGGTTGTCAATAAAGTTATTGAAAAATTTAGGGCAGAAAAGATTGATGGTTTATTCCTGCCACATTGCAATTTCGGTACAGAGTTTGCATGTGCAAGGGTTGCGAAAGCATTGAATGTACCTGTTCTTCTTTGGGGACCGCTGGATGAAAGACCGGAGCCGGATGGAACAAGACTTCGTGATACCCAGTGCGGTCTGTTTGCCACAGGTAAAGTACTCCGCAGATTCCGCGTTCCATTTACATATATGACAAACTGCAGATTGAATGATCCTGTATTTGAGAGAGGTCTTCGTGATTTCATGGCAGTTTGTAACGTTGTTAAAACATTTAAGAAGATCCGTATCCTTCAGATTTCCACAAGACCTTATGAATTCTGGTCTACCATGTGCAATGAAGGTGAATTGCTTGAAAAATTCAACATTCAGCTGACTCCGATCCCGATGCCGGAATTGACAGATGCCATAAGAGCAGCTAAGGCGGAAGGCACAGAGGTTGCAGACGTAATGACATATTGCCGCGAGAATATGGAAGTATGCATTAAAGATAATGAACTTGAGAATGTGGCAGCACTTAAAGTGGCTATGAAAGGCCTTGCTAAGAAATATGGATGTAATGCTGTTGCTATCCAGTGCTGGAATCAGCTCCAGAGTGAAATCGGCATTATGCCATGTGCAGCCAATTCCTTATTAAATGAAGAGGGTATTCCGGTTGTCTGTGAAACAGATATCCATGGTGCGATCACAGCTCTCATGGTTGAAGCTGCCAGCATGGATGATACAAGAAGTTTCTTTGCAGACTGGACAATCCGTCATCCGGACAATGCGAATGGTGAATTACTGCAGCACTGCGGTCCATGGCCAATCTCTGTTGCCAAGGAAACACCAAAGATCACTTACCCACTGGCATTTGATCATCCGGGAAGTATTACTGCAGAAGCAAAACATGGGGATGTGACTCTGGCAAGATTTGACGGAGATAACGGTGAATATTCCCTTCTTCTTGGACGTGCCAAAGGTGTCGACGGACCAAAGGGAATGGGTACTTATCTCTGGGTAGAGGTTGAAAATATTAAGAGACTTGAAGCGAAGATCGTTGAAGGACCATACATCCATCACTGTGTCGGTATTCACAAAGATGTTGTGCCTGTATTATATGAAGCCTGCAAATATATTGGCATTGCACCAGATCTGTATGATCCGATTGAAGAAGAGATCAAAGCATATCTGCGTGGCGAATGATAGGAGGCGATGTGATGGAAAACTTAAAAGCATTATCTTATGAATTGAGAAAAAACGTAGTTGATATGATCATGGAAGGTAACGGCGGTCATATCGGCGGCGATATGAGTGTTATGGATATTCTTGTCCAGTTATATTTTAATGATATGAATATCAGCCCTGAAAATATGGATGATCCGAACAGAGATCGTTTCGTTATGAGTAAAGGTCATTCGGTGGAAGCTTTATATGCAGTCCTTGCGGCAAAAGGCTTTTTCCCGATTGAACAGGTGATTAAAGAATTTTCCAAATTTGGTTCCAAATTTATCGGTCACCCAAACAATAAACTTCCAGGTATTGAGATGAATTCCGGTTCACTGGGACATGGCCTTCCGGTTTGTGTAGGTATGGCTCTTGCCGGTAAGATGAATAAACAGGATTATCGTGTATATACCGTTATGGGTGATGGCGAATTGGCTGAAGGTTCTGTCTGGGAAGCTGCTATGGCAGGTCATCAGTATAAATTGGACAATCTTTGTGCGATTGTTGACAGAAACCGTCTTCAGATTTCCGGTTCCACAGAGGATGTGATGGCTCATGACAGTCAGGAAGAACGATGGGCATCCTTTGGATGGCATGTGATCAGTGTCAACGGCAATGATCATGATGAATTGGCGGCAGCATTAGCAGAGGCAAGAACAGTCAAAGGTGCACCGACAGTGATTATCGCAAATACAGTGAAGGGCTGCGGTTCAGCCGTTATGGAGAATAAAGCAAACTGGCATCATAAGGTGCCGACTGCAGAAGAATATACTCAGATCATGAAAGATCTGGAAGCAAGAAAGGAGGCTGCACTTCATGAATAAGATCCCAAATCGTCAGGCTATCTGTGATGTATTGCTGGAAGAGGCAAAAAAAGATAAAGATATCGTTGTTCTTTGCAGCGATTCCAGAGGAAGTGCATCACTCACACCATTCGCAGAACAGTTTCCGGAACAGTTTGTTGAAGTGGGCATTGCAGAACAGAATTTAGTAAGTATTTCAGCAGGTCTTGCAAAATGCGGAAAAAAACCATTTGCCGCATCTCCTGCATGTTTCCTTTCAACAAGAAGTTATGAGCAGGCAAAGGTTGACTGTGCATATTCCAATACCAACGTTACCCTGATCGGTATCAGTGGTGGTATCAGCTATGGTGCGCTGGGAATGAGCCATCATTCTGCACAGGATATTGCAGCGATGGCTGCAATCCCGAATATGCGGGTATACCTGCCAAGTGATCGGTTCCAGACAGCACATCTGGTCAAAGCACTGTTAAAGGATGAAAAACCGGCTTATGTGCGTGTCGGAAGAAATCCGGTGGAAGATATTTATACGGAAGATAATTGTCCGTTTGAGATGGATAAGGCGACCGTCATCTGTGAAGGAACGGATGTGGCTATCATTGCCTGCGGTGAGATGGTTAAACCGGCAGTGGATGCGGCAGAGCTTTTGAAAGCAGACGGTATCAGTGCAACAGTTCTTGATATGTATTGCGTGAAACCTTTGGACAGAGAAGCCATTATTAAGGCTGCATCTCATGCAAAACTGGTGATCACTGTTGAAGAACATGCACCATTTGGTGGCTTAGGCTCCATGGTATGCCAGGTTATCTGCAGTGAATGTCCGATGAAGGTGATCAATCTTGCATTGCCGGATGCACCTGTGATCACAGGAACATCCAAAGAAGTGTTTAATTACTATGGATTGAATGCGGAAGGTATTGCAAAAACTGCAAAGGAGAATTTATAAATATGGCTGAATATGTACTTGGAATTGATCAGAGTACACAGGGCACCAAGGCATTGCTCTTTGATGCGGCCGGAGCGTTGATCTGCAGAACAGATTTACCTCACAGACAGATCATTGATGACCGGGGATGGGTTGAACATGATCCGATGGAGATTTATAATAATACTGTGCAGACTGTAAAAAATCTGGTGGAAAAGTCGGGTGTAGATAAAGACGAGATAAAGGTTCTCGGCATTAGCAATCAGAGAGAAACGGCTTTGATTTGGGACAGAGAAACCGGTCAGCCGGTGTACAATGCTATTGTCTGGCAGTGTGCAAGAGGGGCAGCCATCTGTGACGCCATTGAAAAACAGGGGGCTGCGGATATGATCCGTTCCCATACAGGCTTACATTTATCACCGTATTTTTCGGCGGCAAAGATCGCATGGGTGCTCCAGAATGTGGATGGAGCTCAGGAGAAAGCCGAACGGGGTGAGCTTTGCTGCGGTACCATTGACAGTTGGCTCATATATAAGCTTACGAACGGAAAAGAATTCCGTACAGACTATTCTAATGCATCCAGAACACAGATTTTTAATATACGATCTTTACAGTGGGACGAAGAAGTTTGTCAGCTTTTTGGTATTCCGATGGGATGTCTCGCCGAGGTGACAGATTCGGATGGTACATATGGTGAGACTGATTTTGAAGGTTTTTTTGATCATCCGCTGAAGATCTGCGGTGTGCTGGGGGATTCTCATGGTGCACTTTTTGGACAGGGCTGTCTTGAAAAGGGTATGATCAAGACGACTTATGGAACAGGTTCTTCGATCATGATGAATGTTGGCGAAGAGCCGGTGTCCAGTGATACGGTTGTGACATCTCTGGCATGGCGTATGGGCGGCAAGGTGAACTATGTTCTTGAAGGCAATATTAATTATACGGGGGCAGTTATTACATGGCTGAAGGATGATCTTCAGATCATTCAGTCTCCGGCCGAGACACAGGACCTTGCAGAAGGAGCGAATCCGGTAGATACGACCTATCTTGTTCCAGCATTTTCAGGTCTTGGTGCACCTTACTGGGACAGCAGTGCAAAGGCTGTCATTTACGGTATGAGTCGGACAACGAAAAAAGCGGAACTGGTAAGAGCCGGTCTGGACAGTATTGTTTATCAGATTACAGACGTGATCAAAGCGATGGAAAAGGATTCGGGTATTCCGATCGCCGAGCTCCGCGTGGATGGAGGTCCGACAAAGAATACTTATCTGATGCAGTTCCAGAGTGATATTGCAGGTATTCCGGTCCAGGTGCCGTCGGCAGAAGAACTCTCCGGTATCGGAGCAGCCTATACCGCCGGTATTTCTGCAGGCATATATGATATTCATACCATTTTTTCGGGGATTGAACGTAAAAAGTTCGAACCAAAGATGGAGAACGAGGTCAGAGAAATCCGTTACAGCGGATGGAAAGAAGCTGTACAAAAGATTCTGACAAAATAAAACGAGGTTTCCAGGGGGGTCCCTGCAACCAGGCTGATTTTTTTCATTTGATCAGCCGATATAAAAACTATTTTTTCAAGGAGGAGAACAAAATGAAAAAGAAAATGTTAAGTTTAGTTCTTGTAGCAGCTATGGCTATGTCCGTACTCGTTGGATGCGGCGGCGGAACTAAAGAAACAACAGCTGACACAAAAGCTGAAACAACAGTGGAAACAACAGCTGAAACAACAGCAGAAGCTGAGGTACTTCCAGGTGGTGGATCCAACATTATCTACATCATTACACCATCTCATTCAAACCCATTCTTCAAAACAGAAGCTGACACAGCTTCCGCAAAAGCAAAAGAATTAGGTTATGAAGTGGTTGTTGCATCTCATGATGATGATGCTACAAAACAGTCCGAATTGTTCGATGCAGCTATCGCTGATAAAGCAGCAGCAATCATCTGTGACAATGCAGGTGCAGATGCAACTGTAGAAGCAGTTCAGAGAGCAAGAGAAGCTGGTATCCCGACTTTCCTTATCGACCGCGAAATCAACGCTGACGGTGTTGCTATTTCTCAGATCGTAGCAAACAACTATCAGGGTGCAAAAGCCATTGCTGAAGCATGGGTTGAAGCTATGGGTGAAGAAGGTAAATATGCTGAATTATTAGGAAAAGAATCCGATACAAACGCAGGCGTTCGTTCTTCCGCATTCCATGAAGTTATCGATCAGTACGATACTTTCGAAATGGTTGCTCAGCAGACAGCAAACTGGGATCAGACAGAAGGTTATGAAAAGACAGAAGCTATCCTTCAGTCCAATCCTGAAATCACAGGTATTATCTGTGGTAATGATACAATGGCTTGCGGTGCTGTAGAAGCTTGTAAAGCAGCTGGCAGAACAGACATCAAGATCATCGGTGTTGACGGTTCTGATGAAGCAGCAGCTTACATCGCAGCAGGTGAAATGACAGGTACAGCATTACAGCAGTGTGCTTTGATCGCTGAAATGGCTGTAGAACAGGCTGACGCTTACCTTAAGAATGGTACAACAGGTCTTGCTGAAAAACAGCTTGTTGACTGTCTTGCTATCACAGCAGATAACGTTGCTAACTTAAAAACATTTGTTTACACTGAACAGTAATTGACAAGTTTAAACAAAATAGAATAGGACCTGAAAAGGTCCTATTCTTACTAAAAATCCTTTGAGAAAAATAGTTTGATATTTTGAAAAACCTATTTTAGATACCAGAATAAATGAGATATGGGGGATAATATGAAAAAGAAAATAATGGCCTTGGCTTTGGCATTTTCAATTGTTTTAGGATGTACAGGCTGTGTCAAAGTGATCAAGATCGGAGAAGAGGGCAAGTATACAGGTAAAGTCGAATTTAATGCGGCAGATGCAGCAGCAAATCTTTGGGAAGATGCAGTGGCCAATATTCAGGAAAAAGCCGTCGACCTTCCAACCTTCCTGACAGAGGCAAATGGAAACTTAACATCTCTTGTAGACAAGTATGGAAAATATTCCATGGGAACTTCAGGATCCATCAGCTATGCTGTCAAGGGTACAGGTGTGGTTGAAGAAGTCAATCAGGAAAAGAAAGCCGGTTATATGACCGTTAAACTGGACGATTACGATGGTCCGGAAGTGATCAAGATTCAGATCGGAAGCGTTTATAAAGGTTCTTCCACACGTGATACACTGGATATTGTTAGCTTTGGTGATTATACAAACCAGCAGGAATGGGCGGCTGTGTCTCAGGAATTACATAATGCGATCGATGCAAACATCATCCAGCCTGCAGATCCGGCAAGTCTTTCCGGCAAAACTATTGAATTTGTAGGAACATTTACAGCAGAAGGTAATGACGAGCTGCTTATCACAGCAGTTGTCTTAGATGTCAAATAATACAGGGGGAACGGGTTATGGCAAATATGTGCAAAGAAGGCGTATGTCTTCATGCTGAAGGGATAAGCAAGATTTATCCTGGTACAAAGGCCCTGGATAATGTTAATTTTGATCTTTTAACCGGAAAAGTTAATGTATTGATCGGTGAAAACGGTGCCGGAAAATCAACTTTGATGAAGATGATCGCAGGTATTGAACAGCCGAGTGAAGGAAAATTATACATGGATAACGAAGAGGTTTACTTCCGAAATACATCCGATGCCAGAAAACATGGTATTGGTATTATACATCAGGAATTAAATCTGTTCCCAAACCTTCCGGTATATCAGAATATTTTCATGGCAAAAGAAAAGAGAAAAGGTTTCGGGGTTGATAATGATTATCACCGAAAAAAAGCCGAAGAAGTCCTTAAAAAACTGGAACATAATATTCCGGTGGATACACTGGTCGGCGATCTTCGTGTTGGTCAGCAGCAGATGATCGAGATTGCGAGAAATCTTGTAGATGATGATTTAAGAGTACTTATTATGGATGAACCAACATCCTCCCTTTCCCAGAATGAGGTTGATATTCTCTTTAAGATTATGAGAGAACTGACAGCCCAGGGTATTTCTATCGTTTATATTTCCCATCGTCTGGAAGAGATTATGCAGATTGGTGACCATGTAACGATTCTTCGTGATGGAAAATACGTGGCTGACGCGGATGTTAAAGATATTGATGTTCCATGGATTGTTAAGCAGATGACCGGTGACAGTAAGTCCTATCCGAAGAGAGAGCGTGGCATTGACTGGGATAAGCAGGAAAAAGTCCTGGAAGTTAAAAATCTGACCCTTCCTAAGAGCGGCGGCGGATATCTTCTGAATAATGTCAGCTTTGATCTGAAGAAAGGAGAGATCCTCGGTATTTACGGTCTTATGGGTGCGGGACGTACCGAAGTCTTTGAATGTATCATGGGACTTCGTCCGGAACATACCGGTGACATTATCTATAAAGGTGAAAAGATGAATATCCGTTCCATTGCGGACCAGATTTCCAAAGGCTTTGCCCTTGTGCCGGAAGACAGACAGAGAGAAGGTCTTGTACAGACGATGGATATTGGACGCAACTGTTCACTTTCGGCTTTGGATCGTTATGCGAAAGCAGGCTTTATCAATTTTGCAAAAGAAGACGAGATGGTCGAAAAGGAAATCAAGGATATCCAGATTAAAGTTGCTGATAAGAGACTTCCGATTCTCTCATTATCCGGCGGAAATCAGCAGAAAATTGTTATTGGCAAAGGTATTTTGACAGATCCGTCCATCCTTCTTATGGATGAGCCAAGCCGCGGCATCGACATTGGTGCCAAGACAGAGGTATTTGATATCATCAACCAGTACGCAGAACAGGGACTTTCGATCATCGTTATTTCCTCTGAATTGAAGGAGATTATTTCCATCGCGGACCGGGTTGTTGTATTGTCGAATGGTATTAAGACAGATGAGTTTGTGGGAGATGAGATTAAAGAAGAAGCTTTAGTACTCGCATCCTATAAAGGTCATCATACATACTAAGAGGGAAAAGGAGATAAAGGTATGAGTTCAAATAAAAAAGAATCAAACAACAATGCGTTGATGATGACTCTCTTAAAAGGGAGAACATTTATTGTATTAATTGTATTATTAGTTTTCTTCAGTATTACAGCGAATAACTTCCTCAGTGTCAATACGTTGCTGCTGATCGGTAAACACGTTGCATTATATGGTATCATTGCGATCGGTATGACCTATGTTATCATTACCGGCGGCATTGACCTTTCCGTAGGTGCGGTTGTCGGTCTGGCAGGTATGATTGCCGGCGGTCTGCTCCAGAAAGGTCTTACACTTGAATTTGCAGGCGTTACCATCTACTTTAGTGTACCGCTTGTTGTGCTGATCACAGTTCTTATAGGTGCATTGATCGGTGTGATTAACGGTGTGATCATTACGAAGTTTAATGTTGCTCCATTCATTGCAACATTGGGTACAATGTACATTTGTCGTGGTTTTGCGAACCTCCATTCCAACGGTGCTACATATTCCGATCTGAAAGGTTATGAAGGTCTTGGAAATCAGGGATGGACATTTTTCGGATCAACCGTTTTCGGTATTCCAGTTGGCTTACTGATTCTTGCAGTGCTGGCAGTGATCTTTGCGATCATTCTTAAGAAAACCGTTTTCGGATGGCATGTTTTCTCTATCGGCGGCAATGAAAAAGCAGCTCAGTTGTCCGGTGTTAAAGTTGATAAAGTAAAAATTCTCGTTTATATGATTTCAGGTATCTGTGCAGCCGTTGTTGGTATTATTGCCTGCTCACAGCTTGCAGCAGCCCATCCGGCAACAGGTGAATCCTGGGAAATGAACGCCATTGCGGCAGCAGTTCTTGGCGGAACTTCCATGGCCGGCGGTATCGGAACAATTGGCGGAACAATTGTCGGTGCTTTCGTTATCGGTGTTATTAATGACGGTATGGTTATGTGCGGTGTATCTGAATTCTGGCAGATGGTTATCAAGGGCCTTGTTATTATCGTAGCCGTTGTTATTGACCAGTTCCAGAGAAATATGGAAGCAAAGATGGCTCTTAAAGCCAGAAATGAAAGCAAATAGCAGGAGGGACTATGAAGAAGAGAGGTATTTTAAATGCTCAGCTGTCCGGATTGATCGCAGCGCTTGGGCATATGGATACATTTATGATCGGTGATGCCGGTATGCCGATTCCGAAAGGTGTTCCAATTGTGGATCTGGCACTTTGTGCCGGTGTGCCGACATTTACTCAGACACTGGATGCGGTCCTTGAGGAAGCTCAGGTGGAACATTATACGATCGCGGAAGAAATCGTTGAAAAGAATCCGGAATTATTGGCCTATATCCAGGAGAAACTTCCGGAGGTTGGATGTGACATGATTCCCCATACAGAATTAAAAGCCATGTCTGCAAATTGCAGATTTGCCATTCGTACTGGTGAATTTTCTCCATATCCAAACATTATCCTTCGTGCAGGTGTTGTATTCTAGGTATTGTCGTTAAAGGAGATCAGGATGAAAGTATTGAATTTTGGTTCAATGAATGTGGATTATGTCTATCAGGTCGATCACATGGTTATGCCGGGTGAGACCCAGTCCAGTTCCGGCATGGATATTTTTCTTGGCGGAAAGGGATTTAACCAGTCGGTAGCTTTGGCAAAGGCAGGTGTTCCTGTCTATCATGCCGGTCTGATCGGTGATGACGGATTGGAATTTCTTAAAGCAGCCGAAGATTATGGCATGCATACAGATTTTATTAAAAAAATCGATGGCAAGAGTGGTCATACGATCATTCAGGTGGATAAAAATGGTCAGAACTGTATCCTTCTTTATGGAGGAAGCAATCGGGCGATCACAAAGGAATTTGTGGACTCTGTATTGGATCATTTTGAAGCTGGAGATATTCTTCTCCTTCAGAACGAGATCAGTGAATTGGACTATATCATTGATAAAGCCTATGAGAAGGGCATGCAGATTTTCTTAAACCCATCGCCATATGATGGCCATCTGGATGCTTGTGATATGGGAAAGATTTCCTGTTTCCTTCTGAATGAGATTGAAGGCGGACAGATTTCCGGCGGAGAAACCGAACCGGATAAGATCATCGAAAGCATTCTTGGAAAATATGAAAATGCAAAGATTGTATTGACCCTTGGTGGTGACGGTTCGATCTATGCAGATCGGAACGAATGTTATCATCAGGAAATCTTTAAAGTGGATGCCGTTGATACGACGGCAGCTGGTGATACCTTTACCGGCTACTTTATCGCAGGTATATTGAATGGCACTCCGATTAAAGAAATATTGAGAATGAGTGCGGTTGCAGCAGGTATTGCTGTTTCCAGACCGGGTGCATCCCCGTCCATTCCATTTATGGATGAAGTTAAAAAAATGTTATAGAATAAAGACAAGGACAAGGTTGTTTGCAGCAGCCCTGTCCTTGTCTTTTTCTTTTATTTATATTTTGCAATAACTTCTTCGTTTGCCTTCATGGCATCTTCATCCATCTGTTTGCGGTAAGCTGAGAGCTTGTCTTTGATTTCAGGATGTTTGATGCCCATAATCTGGAGTGCCAGATAAGCGGCATTCTTTCCGCCATTGATGGCAACTGTGGCTACAGGAATACCGGATGGCATCTGTACGATGGAGAGTAAAGCGTCCATACCGTCAAGAGCAGCGGATGTCAATGGGACACCGATGACTGGCAATACCGTCTGGCTTGCTACAACACCAGGTAAAGCGGCTGCCATACCAGCGGCTGCGATAATAACTTCTGTGCCATTTGTCTCTGTTTCAGCGATGAATTCAGATAAGCCTTTATGAGCACGATGTGCGGATAAACAGCGTACATCAACATCTACACCGTATTCTTTTAAAATAGAAACTGCCGGATCCATCTTTCCAAGATCACTTGTGGAACCCATAATAATTGCAACTCTCATGATATTTTCCTCCTGCTTATAAAAGTATCTAACTTTATTATCAATACTTATATTAGATTACAAATGTATTCTAACAGAGAATGATTTGTATGAAAAGTATTTTTATGATAATTCATGAATAAAAATGCCGCTCCGAAGTTTTGGTTCGAACCATGTGGATTTTGGCGGCATAATTTTTCCGCTGTCAGCAATATCCATCAGATCATCCACTGTTGTTGGGTAAAGAGCAAAGGCAACACCCTGTTTTTCATCGACAAGACGTTCCAGTTCTGCTAAGCCCCGGATACCGCCGACAAAGTCAATACGTTTATCTGTACGGGGATCCTTAATGCCAAGGATCGGATCCAGAAGATTATTCTGAAGGATTGAAACATCCAAATGGTCGATTGGATCGTTTTCATCAAAGGTTCCGGATCGGAAGGTTAAGGCATACCATTTGCCGTCCAGATACATACCGGCCTGATGCCTTTTTGTCGGTTCATAGCGGCCATCGGCAGGAGTAATTTCAAAATCACTGTTCAGCTTTTCAAGAAATTCCTGGGAGGTTAAGCCATTCAGGTCATGAACATAACGGTTATATGGCCAGATGTGCAGCTGCTCATCCGGGAAAAGAACGGCAAGGAAATAGTTAAATTCTTCTTCGCCGGTATACGCAGGATTTTCCTCACGACGTTTCATGCCCACATGGTAAGCGGAAGCTGCCCGGTGATGTCCATCCGCGATATACAAATATGGAATTTTTTCAAATTCTTTCTGAAAACTGAGAATCGTGCAGGCATCGTCGATTTTCCATACGGTATGGCGGACATTGTCTTCTGCAGTGAAGTCATAAATTGGTGCATAGGTGTCCATCCAGTGTTTCATGGCATTGGAAATGCACTGTTCGGAACGATAGGTAAGAAAAATAGGGCCCGTATTGGCATTGCAGGTATCTACGTGATGAATGCGGTCCGCCTCTTTATCGGCCCGAGTCAATTCGTGCTTTTTAATGATGTCTTTTTTATAGTCATCGATCGAAACACAGCCGACCAGACCAATCTGGATGCGACCATACATAATTTCTCGGTATATGTAAAGGCAGGCAGTATCATCCTGGATATAAATGCCATGGGTACGCATCTGTTTTAAAGTATCCGCAGCTTTTGCGTAGACCTGATCATCGTAAGGGTCAATGGAGGGGTCCAGATCAATCTCGGCCCGGTCCACATGTAAAAAAGAATAAGGATTATTTTGAACCATTTCTCGGGCTTCATCCGTATTCATAACATCGTAAGGCAGTGCGGCAACCCGGTCGACCAGTGATGGAACGGGACGGATTGCGGCAAAAGGTTTTAAAATAGCCATGGAAATCCTCCTAAAAATATTTGTATAATATAGAACGTATTTCCAATATTATCACATATAAATAAAAAAATCTATTTTTGTCGTTTTTTATCTCAATATAAATCCTCGCAGATATAACAAACATATGATATAATGAAATGAAATGCTATAGAGAGAGAGACGAAAACTATGGAATATGTTGTCGTGGATTTTGAATGGAACCAATCCCCCTATGGAAAAAATACTTCAAATAAACGCCTTCCCTTTGAGATTATAGAGATTGGTGCAGTCAAGCTGGATGAAAACGGCAGAGAGATCGGGCGTTTTGATCAACTGATTAAGCCGAAGGTTTATAAAAAGCTGCATCATGTGACGAAAAGCTTAACTGGGATTAAAGAAAAAGAATTAAATAAAGGAAAACCCTTTGCGGAGGCAGCAACAGAGTTTATGGACTGGTGCGGCGACGACTATATGTTCTGCACATGGGGAAATCTGGATCTGCTGGAACTCCAGCGCAACATGAAATTCCACCATATGGAGCGTTTGCTGGTGGGACCGATCCGGTATTACAATGTTCAGAAACTGTTCCGTCTGTTTTATGATGATGAAAATAATTCGTCCTCCCTGGAATATGCTGTGGATTATCTAAAGCTTAGCCGGAAGGGCGATTTTCATCGTGCGGTGAATGATGCGGAATATACGGCCAGAATTTTTTCGATGATGGATCCGGTGGAAGTGGAAAAATGGTATACCGTAGATTATTATCAGAATCCGAAACGACGCAAAGATGAGATTAAACTTGTTTACGAAACGTATTTTAAATATATCTCAAAAGAATATGAAAACAGGGAGACGGCCATGGCAGACCGGGAGGTTCGAAAAACCCACTGCTTTTTATGCGGCAGACCTGCGGTTAAGCGGATCCGATGGTTTGTTGGGAAAAACCGGGCTTATTATTGCTTGGCCGAATGTCCGGAACATGGTTATTTTCGAGGAAAGATCCGCTTAAAAAAGACGGACGAAGACAAGTTTTTTGTTGTTAAGACATTGCGTCGAACAGATGAGTCAGGGGCCCGACTGATTGCAGATATGAAAGAAGAAGTCCGTCAGAAACGTCAGGAAAAAAGACACAGGGAGGGAACCCATGAAGGCTAAATTTATTATTAATCCTTCATCTGGAAAACAGGATTTTTTAAAGAATATTGAAAGTATTGTTGGATGTCTTGTGTTGAATAAAGTGGTGGATCATATAGAGGTGGCTTATACGCAAAAAGAAGGGGATGCCCAGGAGGAAGCCCGGAGAATCCAAAAGAATGAATACGATTTTGTTGTTTCTGTCGGTGGAGACGGTACACTGAATGATGTCGTCAACGGATTAATGGAAGGGGGCAGTGAAACGCCCCTGGCAATTATTTCTGTGGGAACGGGTAATGATTTTGCCCAGTATGTTAAACCGCCGGAAACAGCTGAGGCCTTTTGCCGGATGATTATGGAGTTTAAGATTCGGGAGATGGATGTGGGTAAGATCAATGACCGTTACTTTATCAACCGGGTCAATGGCGGACTTGGTGCCAATGTGAACGATAAGGCATCCCAGGAATCCAAGGCGGTGCTTGGCAAGATGGCTTATTTTATGGAAGGTGCTTTGGATTTTTCAAAGAAAGGTGTGGAACCCATCCGCGTGCGTTTTGATTCCAAACAGTTCCAGAGCGAAGGAGATGTGATTTCTTTTACCGTCCTGAATACCTGTGCCGGATTTGGTGTGTATCAGGGGGTATCGGAACAGGATATGGAAGAAGGCTTTTTGGATGTGCTTATTGTCAATAATATGGCTCTGAGACACGCCTCAACATTGGGGCTGCATGCACTGGCTAAAAAAGTTGAAAACCATCCGAAGATACAGCATTTTCAGACCGAGTCGATCCGAATTGAGTCTGCGATGGACAAAGATATTTCAATTGATTATGACGGTCAGACTTTTGGAAAACTGCCGGTAGAGCTGTCGCTCGTGCCAAAAGCAATAAAACTGATCATACCATAAAAGGTGCCGCAATACGCGACACCTTTTTTAAATCAGGGATGGTCATCATGGGCATTTTGGTTTGCCAATGTCCAGAATAAATTTACAAACCTCTTTCCAGGATTTCTGACACTGGATAATGCGCCGATCTAAAAATCTATGATCATAGCAAAAAACAGAACATTTTTTGCTGAAATGATTTTGCTTTTTCATGATTCATTTCCCTATAAAAGCCATTATGATCTATTTTATGCTCTGGCGACCAGACGGTGAATCGGATTGCCTTTGGCGGAAAATTTAGCTTCGTATTCGGTCATAACATTACCTTCCACATACTCGCTGTGATGCAGGTCGAAGGTGACATTAACCAGAGACCATCCGGCAATCTCAACTTCCTCCAGAGAAAAGTCGAAGAGGGGACGATTGTCTGTTTTGAAAACAACTTCGCCCTCCGGTTTTAAGATCTTGCGGTACCGGTCCCAGAAATCCCGATAGGTCAGGCGGCGTTTAGCATGCCGATCCTTTGGCCATGGATCTGAGAAGTTCAGGTAGATACCGGAAACTTCGTTTTCTGCAAATACATCCAGGATCGTTTCGGCGTCCATGCGGATAAAGCGGAGATTTTCCGGTGCATCCGTTTCACATTTTTCCAGAGCACGCACAAGAACGCTGGAATATTTTTCGATACCGATATAATTTTTATCCGGGTTTCGGCGTGCCATCTCAAGGATGAACTGACCCTTTCCCATACCGATCTCTATATAAAGTGGCTGATCGTTTCCGAAAACCTCATGCCAATGACCTTTCTGTTCGGTAATATCCTGAATTACCAGTGGATTGGCTGCGATTGTTTCGCGGGAACCTTTTACATTTCTTAAACGCATATCATTTGTAAATCCTTTCTAATTGTTTGGGTGAGAATCGTCACCATCTTTTGAATTCATTTCCTCAAAGGCGTCTTCAAAATCATCATCCATCGGGATAGTTGAAAAAATAGCCTCCTTGGTGTTGCTCAAATCCGGTTTAATATCCTTTTTCTTCAGCATATAATCCAGCAGCTTGCTCACAAGATAGGTAATAACTGCTGTCAGCGGAACGCCAAGGAACATGCCGAGAACACCGGCAAGAGCCCCTCCGACGGTGACGGCAAAAATAATAGAGATCGGCTGAAGTCCGGTCGATTTTCCAAGAATCTTCGGTCCGATGATGGAACCGTCGATCTGCTGGATCGCTATGATCAAAATGCCAAAAATGAGTGCCTGTTTTAAATCGACGATCAGTAAAATCAATATGCCCGGAACAGCACCGATAAATGGGCCAAAATACGGAATCATATTGGTGATGCCGACGATCAGACTGATAATAACGGCATAGTCCAGTTTCAGGAAGGTCATACAGAAAAAGGTGAGGAAACCGATAATGGTGGAGTCGATCGCCTTTCCTGTGATGAAAGAACTGAAAATCCGATTGCATTCGTATAAAGTCTCAAATAAGGACAAACAGAAGTCTTCCGGCAAAAATGCGTAAGCCACACGTTTTACCGAAGTCAGCAGCCGTCCTTTACTGAATAATAAATAGCAGGAAATAACGAAGGCAAGCAGAATGTTGACCAACCAGCCAATGATGGACATACCTGCATTATATAAAAACGGCAGCAATGTGTTGGACATGAAATTTCTGGCGAAATTAAAGATGTCCGGCATAACATCCTGAACGGCCGATGAAACAAAGGACAGATCAATATTCGGAAATGTTTCATCCAGAGACTGGAGGGTGTTCAGACAGTTTTGATACAGTATCGGCCACATACGTACAAGCTGGCTGACACTGTTAATGATCTGAGGTACGATAAAAATAAAGACTAAAATGATCGCACCGATCATAATGGCATAAGCCAAAAGCATGGAAATGACCAGATGGAGTTTCCGGAACCGATCCTTTAAAGTTCTTGAAAAGAGCAGACGGTCAATATGCTTTACCATCGGATCAATGAAGTAGGCAATTAAAAAAGCCAGAAGGAAGGGCGAAAATATGGAGATGATATTCCCAATCTGGGCTTTTGTGTTTGCCCAGTTATTGGTAAATCTGAAAATAGCCAGACAAATAATAAATGTGACGATCACATAGACACATATGGTGAAATATTTGCTGTTGGGCAGGAAACGTTTTTTCTGTTTCTTTTTATTATTGTTCACATATTCCATTATTCATTGTCTCCTATCATGTGAATGTTCATATGCGGGTAATCCATGGCAATATGATGTTTGTCAAAGGAACGTTTGATCTCCGACATGATCGCATAGTAGGCATCCCAGTATAATTCGGTGGGAACCCAGGCGTGAATAACATACTGGATCGAACTGTCCAGATAATCCCGAACACGAACCAGAGGTTCCGGATCTTTATTCAGCTGAGGATAGGCCTCCAAAGCTTCAAAAAGTGCCTCCCGAACATCATCCATCGGAGCATTATAGGAAGCACAGACAAAGATTTCAAGCCGTCGGTTCGGCTGGGACGTATAGTTGACGATCCGGCCGTCGGAAACCTGACTGTTCGGCAGACAGACGGTTTTATTCTCAACGGTTAAAAGCTTTGTATAGATCAGACCAGTCTCGATCACCGTTCCGGCCAGATTATCGAGTTCGACATAATCACCGACGATAAAGGGACGGGTTAAAAGCAGTGTCATTCCGCCAAAGACATTCGTCAGAAGATTCTGTACCGAAAGGGAAATGGCCAAACTGACCACGCTTAACAATGCCACAAGGGAAGTGGTCGGTATACCAAGATATTCGGTGATGATCAGCGTCGATATGATGATGAGAATAATTCTGGTACCGGTTGTTATAAAGGTTTGTATGGAAGGATCCAGAGGACTCTTACTGGTGAGCTTTCGGATAATATTTAAGATGATCTTGCTGACAATATAACAAATCAGGATCAGCAGCAAAATATAAAATATCTTCTCAAGAGTCAGAGTTCCGATCGAGAATCCAAGCAATTTGCTGAGTGTATCTGTATTCATGTAACCTCATCCGGCAGATGGCCGGAATTCCTTTCTATATATGTAGTAAAATGTAGTATTTTTATTATAGTACAAAAAGTGAGTTGATGATACAGGAAAATCTTAAATATTGGTAAAAAAATTATGATATAAATTTAAAAAAAGTACTTGCATTTTTTATAAAAACATTATATAATTCTATTTGCACTGAAAAAGACGCGCTTTTAGCTCAGTTGGTAGAGCACCTGACTCTTAATCAGGGTGTCCAGGGTTCGAGCCCCTGAAGGCGCACTATAAGCACTGTTTTCGATGACGTAGGGGCATTGAAGATGGTGCTTTTTTGTGTTATACTATATTGCAAAAAAACGTTGTACAGTACGGATTTTTAGAAAAAAGGAGCACAAGATATGAAATGTAAAAGCTGCGGTGCCCAGATGGATCCGGAGGATCGTTTCTGCAGAGAATGTGGAATGCCTGCCGGCGGAGGCAAAAAAGCAAATAACAAAGAAGAAGGTTATGCGGATAATATATTCAGTAAATCCGGGAGATTTGATGCCAATTATTTACTGCCATGTGCGATTTTGCTGGGGGTTTTGATCATCATTTCCGGGGCGATCCGGTTAAAATATAACAGCGAAAATCCGGAGGAAACACCGGCAGAGACAACTGTTATAGAAACATCCGCCCTGCGGGAGGATGATTGTTATCCGGATGTCTGGTTTGTATAAAATTTAAAATAAGATTCAGGAGGATAAAGCATGGGAGCTTTTGTGAAACTGGAAAATGTAACAAAGGTTTATCACATGGGTGAAATCGATATTCATGCCGCAGACGGTATTGATTTTGAGATCATGAAGGGCGAGTTTGTCGTTATTG
>JAXJRF010000010.1:0-7372 GCA_036310765.1 Frisingicoccus sp. | reverse complement strand
GATATTGTTATCCATTCCACATCCAAATATATGGATGGACATGCCCTTCAGGTTGGCGGTGTCATTGTGGACAGCGGTAAATTCGACTGGACAAATGGCAAATTCCCTGAATTTACAGAGCCGGATGATTCTTATCATGGCCTTGTCTATACAGAAAAATATGGCAAGATGGCTTATATCATGAAGGCACGCATGCAGCTCATGCGTGATTTTGGCGCTTATCCATCGGCACATTCGGCCTTTTTATTAAATCTTGGTCTGGAAACCCTTCCGGTTCGTATGGAACGTTACTGTGAAAATGCTTTGACAGTGGCAAAATATTTACAGAAATCCGATAAGGTAGAAAGCGTCAGTTATGCAGCCCTTCCGGGTGACAAATATCATGAGTTGGCACAAAAATACCTTCCAAAGGGAACCTGCGGCGTTATTTCTGTTACGATCAAGGGCGGCAGAGATGCGGCTGTCCGTTTTATGGATAGTCTGAAATTGGCATCCAATGAAGTTCATGTTGCCGATATCCGGACCTGTGTTCTTCACCCAGCCAGTGCGACCCATCGCCAGCTGACGGAAGAACAGCTTGTTGCAGCCGGTGTTCATCCGGGACTGATCCGTCTGTCTGTTGGTCTTGAAAATGTGGAAGACATTATTGAAGATCTGGAGCAGGCTTTGGCAAATGTATAATAAGTGAAAATAATTAAAAAGTCTCCCGTCAGGCAGGGAAGGTGATCCCGGTCTGTCAGGAGACTTTTTGGATATACAGGATTAATCGACAATGTTTGTCAGTTTACCGATGCCTTCAATCTCGCAGGTAACGACGTCACCATGCTGAAGGAAACATGGTGGGTTCATGCCCATGCCGACACCGGCGGGTGTACCGGTGGCAATGATCGTACCGGCTTTCAGTGTCATGGCAGCAGACAATTCTTCAATAGCCCCTGCCACATCCTGGATCATATATTTCGTATTGCTGTTCTGACGGATATCACCGTTGACTTTGCAGCGGATTGGAAGATTCTGGACATCACCCAGTTCATCCGGTGTGACGATACAAGGTCCCATAGGTGCAAATCCGTCAAGGCTTTTGCCTAAAAGCCACTGCTTATGGCGTGTCTGGAGATTCCGGGCACTGACATCATTCATGATCGAATAACCAAAAATATAATCGACAGCATTGGCTTTCGATGCACCTTTACAGTCACGACCGATAATGACGGCAAGCTCTGCCTCATAGTCCAGACTGTCGACAAGGGATGGATACGAAGGAATCGGATCACCATGGGCACTGGCACGATAGATCCTCTTGGAAAAATAGGTCATATAGGTCCGCTCACCGCCGAAGGCTTCCTGAGAGAAATTTCCTGCTTCTACAGCGTGTTCCCGATAATTAATACCGAGACAGATAATATCCTGTTTTGGATGAATGATCGGGGAACACAGTTTCATACTGCTGATGTCCGCCTCAGGAAAATCGGAAAGGTTATGGGATATATTTTTAAGCTGTTCCATCTGGTCCTTACGGATCTCTTCAATCAACTGATTCATGTCTTTAAAATGGAATCCCAGATCCGATAAGAAATATAAATGCTTTCCGCCGTCAAAAGAAACACAGATATGTTCGGTTTCCATTGTTTCATATGTATAAAAACGCATAGACTCACTCCTCCCAGTGTATTGTATAGTCCTATATTAGCATGTTATGACGCGTCTGTCACAGAAAATTTGCTTTATGTCGATGAAGTCCTGTGTTAAAATAGACTTAGGTAAGGAGGAGAGGGTATGAATATTCTTGATTGGGAAAATATTTATGAATCAAAGAAAGTAACTGCAGAAGAAGCGATCAGCTATATAAAAAGCGGCGATCGCGTTGTAACCGGTCATGCTGCAGGTGAACCGACATATTTGATCGACACATTGGTAGACAATTATGAAATGTACGAGAATGTCGAGATCTGTCATTTGGTTTCCACTGGTGAAGGTAAGTATACCCGACCGGAGATGAAGGGGCATTTCGTATTTAACGGTTTTTTCCTGGGGAGTGGTAACCGAGATGCGGTAGCCAGAGGACAGGCCAATTACAGCCCGGGATTTTTCCATGAGATCCCAAAGTTATTCCGGGAGGTACTGCCGGTGGATGTTGCACTGGTTATGGTCAGCAAACCGGATAAACATGGTTTTTGTTCCTTTGGAACATCCAGTGATTACACAAAACCGGTTTCGGACTGTGCAAAAATCGTTATTGCACAGGTCAATGAATTTATGCCGCGTACCTTTGGTGGTAATCTGATCCATGTGCGAGACATTGATTTTATTGTGGAACATTCAGAGCCGATCAATGAGATGCAGCCGGCAAAAGTCGGTATTCTTGAAAAGAAGATTGGTAAATACTGTTCGACTTTGATTAAGGATGGAGATTGTCTCCAGCTTGGTATCGGTTCCATTCCGGAATCAGTACTTCCGTTCCTTTGGGATAAGAAGAACCTTGGTTTACATACGGAGATGGCATCTGATGGTATTATTGATCTCATGCTTGCCGGTGTTATTAATAATAAATTAAAGGCTGTGGAGCCGGGACGAAGTGTGATCACCTTCGTTATGGGAACCCGTAGACTGTATGATTTTATTGATGATAATCCGGAAATCTCCATGAACCCGGTAGATTATGTTAATGACCCGGTGGTCATTGCGAAAAATGACAATGTGGTATCCATTAACAGCTGTATCCAGGTGGATCTGATGGGACAGGTTGTCAGTGAAAGTATTGGTTTGAAACAGTTCAGCGGTGTCGGCGGACAGGTAGACTTTGTGCGCGGTGCAGCTATGAGTAAGGGCGGACGAAGTATTATTGCCATGCTTTCCACAGCAAGGGGAGGCACCGTCAGCCGAATCGTACCTTTTATCGACAAGGGGGCAGCAGTCACCACATCCCGTAATGATGTCCATTATGTTATTACAGAATACGGTATTGCTCTGCTGAAAGGGAAAACGCTGAAAGACAGGGCAAGAGAATTGATTAAGATTGCCCATCCAAAATTCCGTCCGGAATTAAAAGAAGAATATGAACGCCGTTTCCTGGAACCCTATGATCATGGGATAACGGAAAATGAACGGCCGATCGAGGAATAAAGATCTGTATAATAAAAGCATCTCCGCGAAACTTTTTAAAAGTTTTCTGCGGAGATGTTTTTGCTTTTATTCCAGTTCAAAAGCTCCGGTATAGAGCTGATAGTATTTACCTTTTTGATCAATCAGTTGTTCATGAGGTCCCCGTTCAATGATATGACCATGTTCAAGGACCATGATAACATCCGAATTCTGTACGGTTGAAAGTCTGTGAGCTATGACAAATACAGTACGTCCGAGCATGAGAGCATCCATACCCTTGGATACAATGGCTTCTGTACGTGTATCAATGGAGGAAGTTGCCTCATCAAGGATCATGACCGGAGGATCGGCAATTGCTGCGCGGGCAATGGAAATCAACTGCCGTTGACCTTGAGAGAGACCGGAACCATCTCCGGAGAGAATGGTGTCATATCCCTGCGGCAAGCGGCTGATAAATCCATGGGCATTGGCGAGTCTGGCTGCTGCGATACATTCTTCATCGGTGGCATTGAGATTGCCGTAACGGATGTTTTCCATGACAGTTCCGGTGAAGAGATTGACATCCTGAAGAACAATACCAAGGGAACGGCGCAGATCCGACTTTTTAATCGTATTGATATTGATGCCATCGTAACGGATCTTACCGTCGGCAATATCGTAGAAACGGTTGATCAGGTTGGTGATAGTTGTTTTACCTGCACCTGTTGCACCGACAAAGGCTACTTTCTGACCGGGTTCGGCATAAAGGGAAATATTATGAAGAACAATCTTTTCCGGTGTGTAGCCAAAGTCAACATCATAGAATCGGACTTCACCTTTGAGCTCTTCGTAATGGAAACTTCCGTCTTTCTGTGGTACTTTCCATGCCCAAAGCTCGGTGCGGTAATTTACTTCTTCAAGAACAGAATTTTTGTAAGTCACATTGACAAGAGTCACATCGCCGTCATCGACTTCCGGTTTTTCATCCATCAGATCAAAAATACGTTCTGCACCGGCCAACGCCATAATGACTGTATTTAACTGTTGAGAAATCTGGCTGATCGGTCCGTTGAAGGATTTTGTCAGTTGCAGGAAGGTGGCAATAGCACCGAGAGTCAGACCACTGACACCACTGATGGCAAGGGCACCGCCGATGAGGGCAACAAGAACATACTGAAGATGGCCGAGGTTGTTCGTGATCGGACCAAGAATATTGGCAAATGTATTTGCTGATGTAGCATCTTCACAGAGACGGTCATTTTTCACATTGAATGTTTCTTTTGCGGCGTCTTCATGGCAGAAAACCTTGATAACTTTCTGTCCGTTGATCATTTCTTCGATATAACCATTGATGTCGCCGATGGAACGCTGCTGGCGTACAAAGAAGGTACGGCTTTTGTCTGTAACAATTTTTGTGATTTTTAAAACACCGAAGATGCACAGGATAACGACTAGAGTCAGCCAGACATTGACGGATAACATGGCAAAGAATACAGATACGACTGTGATCAAAGCGGAAAAGGTCTGTGGAATGCTTTGAGAGATCATTTGACGCAGGGTATCGGTATCATTGGTGTATCGGCTCATAAGATCGCCATGGGTGTGTGTGTCAAAATATTTAATTGGTAATGTCTGCATATGGGCAAACATGGAATCACGTATATCTTTTAGTACACCCTGAGCAATGGTTACCATGATCATGTTATAGATCAAGGTGCAGAGTATGCCGACCAGATAAACGCAGGCCATCATTAAGATGGATTTCAGCAAGGCATCGAATACCGGATTCGCCTCCAAAAGAAGGGGCATGATGTAGTCATCAATAAGAACTTCCAGATAAAGGGAAGAGGCAACGTTGGTTAATGCACTGATCAGAATGCAGACAAGAACAAGGATAAAACGGAATTTATAATGACCAATGTAGCTGAGCAGCCGTTTGACTGTGCCTGAGGATACTTTTGGATGAGAACCTCTGTCTGCCGATGATGTCTGTTTATTCATTGTCACTGCCTCCTTTCATCTGAGATGTATAAACTTCCTGGTAAATAGCATTGGAAGCAAGAAGTTCTTTGTGGTTTCCGATAGCATTGATTTCTCCATTATCCATAACGATGATCTTATCTGCGTGTTCTACGGAAGAAATACGCTGGGCGATGATGATCTTTGTTGTGTCTGGAATTTCTGTCAGGAAGGCACGTTGGATCAAAGCATCGGTTTTTGTATCGACCGCACTTGTGGAGTCATCCATGATCAGTATTTTTGGTTTTTTAAGCAGGGCACGAGCGATGCAGAGACGCTGTTTCTGACCGCCGGAAACATTGGTTCCGCCCTGTTCGATATAGGTATCATAACCATCCGGAAAGGTTCGGATAAAGTCATCGGCCTGAGCAAGCTCACATACATGGATCAGCTCATTGTCTGTGGCGTTTGGATTGCCCCAACGAAGATTCTCTTTGATCGTTCCAGAAAAGAGGACGTTTTTCTGAAGAACCATTGCCACATTGTTACGGAGAAACTCCAGATTATAGTTACGGACATCCACACCGCCGACCTTAACAGTTCCCTGTGTCGTGTCATACAGGCGGGGAATCATCTGAACGAGACTGGATTTACCAGAACCGGTTCCTCCGATAATACCGATCGTTTCGCCGGAGCGGATATGTAAATTAATATTTTTAAGGCAAAGTTTCTGAACATCTTTTGAATAGCTGAAATCAACATTTTCAAAATCAATAGAACCGTCAGCGATAACGGAAATCGAATTTTCCGGGGATGTTATGTCAGACTTTTCATCCAGAATTTCTACAATACGTTCAGCGGATGCTTTGGACATGGTGATCATGACAAAAATCATGGAGAGCATCATCAGACTTGTTAAAATCTGCATGAGATACACAAACAGACTCATAAGTTCTCCGGTACTTAAGCCAACCGTTCCATTATTTCCAGAGGCCACGATCAGGCGGGCACCGAACCAGGAGATCAGGAGCATGCTGCCGTAAATACAGAACTGCATGATTGGCATATTGAATGCAAGATTTCTCTCGGCATGGCAGAAATCATCATAAATTTTCTGGGAAATGTTTTTAAATTTCTTGATTTCATGATCTTCACGAACGAAAGACTTAACAACGCGGATACCATGCAGATTTTCCTGAACCACATTGTTCAGCTTGTCATAGGTTTTAAATACACGTTCGAAAATCGGATGAGTCTTTGACATGATCAGGTAAAGTCCGATGCCGAGGATTGGAACACAGGCAAGAAAGACAAAGGCCAGATTACCTGCAACATTAAAGGACATAATCATGGCTGCGATCAGCATGATCGGAGATCGTACGGCGGTGCGTATGATCATCATGTAGGACATCTGCAAATTGGTAACATCGGTCGTCAGCCTTGTTACGATGCTGGCTGTGGAAAATTTATCGATGTTGGAAAAGGAAAAGTTCTGTACATTTTCATACATATCTTTTCTCAGGTTTTTGGCAAAACCGGCGGCAGCAATAGATGCACTGCGACCGGAGAGGATGCCGAAAATTAGAGAAATGATGGCACATGCGATAAGCAAAAGACCGGTACGGATAATGAAATTCATGTCACCTTTGTCAATACCATTATCGATTAAATCGGCCATCAGGAAGGGAATGATGACTTCTAAAATAACTTCACAGGTCACATAGGATGGGGCCAGAATGGAGTCTTTTTTATATTCCCTGATGCTGTTCATTAACCGTTTGATCATAAAATACCTCCTGCTGTTATTCTATATTTTTTTGAATTTTTCCACAACCCGGAAAAAGGTTTCGAGTTCCTCTTCTGTGACACTCTGACGAAGAAGCTGTTCGGTTGCCTGTTGTTCTTTTTTTATAATTTCATGAAGGGTACGTCCCTCATCTGTGAGAACAATTTTTTTCAGTCGGGCATCATAGGGCACAGCCTGGCGTTGAATAAACCCTTTTTCTTCCATAAGCCGAATGACTTTGGAAACGGTTGAGCGACGGATACAGAAAGCATTCTCAAGATCTTTCTGAAAAACATCCTGTTCAGAATGGTCAGCCAGATAGCCAATAATCCATCCATTGTTCCGAGAGACATTATCATCCATACGGGATAATGCTCCAGAACGTTCCATACGCCTTCGCAGCATATTTGATAAATTGTGTAATTGGAAACCGATGTCATTTTGATGAGACATAAAAATCCTCCTTAACGAAAAAAGTTAGATGTACAACTGTTAGACATCTAACATATTTTATAAAAATATAAATTATTTGTCAATACCGGATTC
>JAXJRF010000009.1:0-10850 GCA_036310765.1 Frisingicoccus sp. | reverse complement strand
GGAATACCATATTTTTCACAGTAATCCCATGCTTTTTCTGTACCGGCTTCAACACCAGCTTTACCGTTGATTACGATAATTGCACCATCTGCTGCAGCTAATGCTTCATCAACTTCGCCAGCGAAATCCAAGTAACCAGGAGTATCTAAAAGGTTAATCTTCCAGAAATTCCATTCGATAGGAACTACGGATGTGCTGATGGAGAATTTACGACGGATTTCTTCTTTATCATAATCGCTGATGGTGTTACCATCTTCTACGCGTCCCTGGCGATTTGTAACTCCAGTAACATGTGCCATAGCTTCTACGAGAGATGTCTTTCCACATCCACCGTGTCCTAAAATAGCAACGTTACGAATGTCTTGTGTTTTATAAACTTTCATGTCTTTATTCCTCCAATACATTAGTATTTTTTCTCATGGATATATTGTACTAAAAAATTAACATATCTTCAAGCTTTTTATTAAAAATATACAACCTTTTGTGCATATTTTTTATTTTTTTCCCGCATCCAATAAAAAAGGAGGAAAATTCTTTTAGCACATTAAAAGAAAAAAGTCTTGCATTTTTCAAGTGTTAATGCTATCATTAGGTCATCGAAAAAAGCTATGATGGGAACCAGTAAGGATTTTCAGATTTTTTACAGAAAGTTACCGGCTGATGAGAGGTGCATAAAACACAATCCCGAATACATCCCTGAGCTGCAGGCTGAACTCTTTTGACAGTAGGCTGTGCCGGATGCAACCGTTACATTGCCGGAGTATAATCACGATCGACGTACTCTATGAGATCTGTACAGCGATGTACAGATGAATAAAGGTGGTACCACGGAAGTTTCGCTTTCGTCCTTTATATCGGGGACGAAGGCTATTTTTTTATTTAAAAAGTTCATCGTCCTAAAATATTCTAAGGAGGACACTTAAAATGAACAAACAAACCATTGGTTTTATCGGACTTGGATTAATTGGCGGCTCAATTGCAAAAGCATTAAGGGTCAAGCACCCAGAGGCAACCTTTATCGCATATAATCGAAGCAAGGCGAGCCTTGTGGAGGCCATGGCAGATGGAACGATCAATCAGGCCATGGACAGTATTGGTCCTGCATTTTCCGAATGTGATATTATCTTTTTATGCGCACCTGTCAGCGTAAACATCCGTTGTCTGGAACAGCTCAAACCGTTGATCAAACCCGACTGTATTCTGACAGACGTGGGCAGCGTAAAAACAACAATTCATGAAGCCATCGAAAAGATCGGACTGACCAGTCATTTTATCGGCGGTCACCCGATGGCCGGCTCTGAAAAAACAGGTTACAGCAGTGCGAAGATCCATTTGCTTGAGAATGCTTACTATATTTTAACTCCGGGTGCGGGCACAACAGAGGATATGCTGGATACCATGATCTCACTTGTAAAGGATATCAATGCACTCCCTGTTACTCTGGATTACAGAGAACATGACCGTATAACGGCAGCTATCTCCCATTTACCTCATATTATTGCATATACTCTTGTAAATCTGGTTCGTGAATCCGATAATCCGGAAGGTCTTATGCGGATGCTGGCAGCCGGCGGTTTTAAAGATATTACACGTATTGCCTCTTCTTCCCCGGAAATGTGGCAGCAGATCTGTGCCGAGAACAAAGCCCAGATTATTGATGTCCTGAATCTCTACGTGGAACGTATGAACGAAATGGGACGTGCCATTGAAGATGACGATGTCCAAAAGCTCTTATCCGCCTTTGGAAGTGCCAAGGATTATCGGGATGACATCCCGCAGAGTCATATCAAGAGTCTCCTCAAACAATCCTATGAAATTTTTGTGGATTTGGTTGACGAGTCCGGTGCTATTGCCACCATTGCAACGATACTTGCAACAAACGGTATCAGCATTATGAATATCGGTATTGTTCACAACAGAGAATTCCAGGAAGGTGTTTTACATATTGAATTTTACGACGGCGAATCTGCTGAGAAAGCGACCAGCCTGCTGGAAAAATTTCACTATGTAGTTCATCTTCGTAAATAATATTTAGGAGCGATCATTTATGAAAATTACACGAAAAAACGGTTTAAAAGGAACAGTTTCTGTTCCTGGAGATAAATCCATTTCCCACAGAAGTATCATGCTTGGTTCTATTGCCGACGGCATCACAGAGGTGCATCATTTCCTTCAGGGAGCCGACTGCCTCTCTTCCATTGCATGCTTTCGCCAAATGGGAATTAATATTGAAAATAACGGAGATATCGTCCGTATTCATGGCAAGGGACTGCATGGTCTGAAACAACCGTCGGATATTTTGGACACAGGCAACAGTGGAACAACAACACGTCTTATGTCCGGTATACTGGCCGGTCAGAATTTCGAATGCATTGTTAATGGAGATGCTTCCATCCAATCCCGTCCAATGCGACGGATCATAACCCCCCTGTCCTTAATGGGGGCTTCCATTGAGAGCTTAAAAGGGAACGATTGTGCCCCTTTAAAAATCACCGGCAAAAAAATTAAAGGCATTCATTACGACTCACCCGTTTCTTCTGCCCAGGTCAAATCGGCCATTCTTCTCGCCGGACTTTATGCAGAAGGTGAAACGAGTGTAACCGAACCGGTTTTATCCAGAAACCATACCGAACTTATGCTGAAAGGCTGCGGCGGAGATATTACATCCAATGGCACAACAGCTATTCTCCGTCCGGTAGAACGTCTGGAAGCCCAAAAAATCGTCGTTCCCGGCGATATTTCCTCTGCCGCTTACTTTATGGCAGCAGGCCTTATTGTTCCTGGTTCTGAAATCTGTATTAAAAATGTGGGTATCAACCCAACCCGAGACGGCATGATTCGCGTATGTCAGGCAATGGGAGGAAATATTCGAATGGAAAATATTCACGAGGTCTGCGGCGAACCTGTTGCAGATATTATCGTCTCCCACTCCAATTTGCATGGAATCATGATCGAAGGAGACATTATTCCGACATTGATCGATGAACTTCCGATCATCGCTGTGATGGCTGCCTTTGCCGATGGACAGACAGTGATCCGGGACGCGGCGGAACTTAAAGTTAAGGAATCAGACCGCATCGCTGTTATGACAGAAAACCTGAGTGCCATGGGTGTCGATATTACGCCAACCGATGACGGCATGATCATCAACGGCGGCAAAACACCTTGCGGTGCACAAATACAGAGCCATCTGGATCACCGAATTGCCATGTCTTTCGCTGTTGCTGCCCTTGCCAGTGACGGTGAGACAGAAATTATCGGAAGCGACTGCGTCAACATCTCTTATCCAACATTTTACAATGACCTGTTTAACTTAAGTAAATAAAACAAAAAACTCCATCCTTTCACTTTTACTCGATCAAAGTTTAAGGGTGGAGTTTCTATTTAATTTAATGAAAATTTTTCTTCAATTTCCTTCTTTTCCGGCATCACAGCCAGCGTTCCTTTTCGCTGTGTGATGATGGATGCTCCCATATTGGCATATTTGAGAATTTCTTCCAGATTCTTTCCATCCAGATTTTCCAGGCCAAAATCTAAAACCTTACTCAAGGCTATTCCTAAAAAGGTGTCTCCTGCTCCCGTTGCATCAACCACTTCATCCACTGGATAACCGGACACTTCGACCGATACATCTTTATAATACGCCCGGCTTCCGTATTTTCCTAATGTTAAAAAAATCAAAGGGATATTGTATTCCGATTTTAATCTGGTGACCGCCTTGTCATAATCCGTTTCACCAGTAAACCATTGAATTTCATTATCTGAAATTTTCAAAATATCACACCTGCTCATACCATAAGCCATCTGTTGGCGGAGCAGATCCATAGATTCCCACAAAGGCTCACGAATATTCGGATCAAAGCTCACAAGGACATGATGCGCCTTTGCATATTCAACAGCCTTTTTTGTTACACTTTGATTCTCTTTATGGGTCATCGAAAGTGTTCCAAAATGGAAAACTTTTGCCTTCTGTATAATCTGAAGATCCACATCGGATTCCTTAAGCATCATATCCGCACCGGGATTTCGATAGAAAGAAAAGCTCCGGTCACCGTCATCCGTTTTTGATACAAAAACCAATGTTGTCGGTACCTTATCATCCATAACAAGATTTTCAATGCCTATTTGATTCTTAATAAGCGTATCTCTTAACATATAACCCATAGCATCATTCCCTACCTTGCCGATAAATGATGCTTTTCTTCCAAATTTTGTGACCATAGCCAGTACATTACATGGCGCCCCCGCCGGATTCGCACAAAATAATGGAAAACCATTTTCATTTACGCCTTCCTGAATAAAATCTACAAGAAGTTCTCCCAAAGCTATCACATCATACATAATCTCACCCTGCAATCATCATACATAAAGGAATTGTCACAATAGACAATAGTGTGGACATACACAAAATCTCCGTTCCATAATGATCATCCCGTCCATAAAGAATGGACAACGTTATCGTAAACGCCCCTGTCGGACAGGCGGCTGTCATCGCACTGACAATACGCATCTGCTCATCAATCGGCATAAACCGCAGCATAAACGCAAATACAGCCGGCGATATCAGACCACGAAGGAGAATAACAAAAAGCAAACGGCCTTTTGCAAGTTTCTTCAGCGTAGCCTTTAAATCCAGCTGTGCCATGACAACACCGGAAATCAGCATGGCCAGTGGTGTATTCATATCTGAAATCGAACTCAAAGCATATCCAATATTGGACGGCAATTTAATCTGAAAAATAAAGCATAAGATTCCCAGACAGACAGCAATCAGGCATGGATTAATGATTTTCTTTAACTGAAATTTGCCTTTATCCAATATAGATATGCCGTATGTCCAACAGAAAATATGAAAAGTGGCCACAAACAGAGTCGCATAGATCACTCCAATATTGCCAAAAAGTGCATTTCCCAAAGGAATCCCTATAAATCCGCAGTTTGTAAAAATCACACCAAATCTTTCAACAGCCAGATCATATCCCTCTTTTTCCTTAAGAAAGATGTTGGCCAGGATAATAGATACAACAAAGCTAAGAATCGCTAACACAAAAACGATGCCCATTTTCTTGAGAAGTTCCCCATCATACGCCATCTGAAAGGACATAAAAATCAACATCGGGCATACAATCCATGTGCTCAGCTGGGACAGCTTGTCTTTAGCATGATTGTCAATAATGTCCAGCTTGTAACAGATGATGCCAACTGCCATAATAATAAAGATCGATATAATTTTTCCTAATACCGTTGATATGACCATCTTCTATTCTCCTGTCTATTTCTTGCTTCAGTATATTCTACTTTTTGTAGAATGTCAACGCTTTTTATATACATGTTTTATCTTTTTTATTGATGATTTCTACTTTCTGTTTTATAATGTATGCAGGAGGTATTCACATGGGAGAAGAATATTACAGAGTAATATTTTCTAAAAATTTAAGAAAATATATGGAACAAAATGGAAAAACTCAAATAGACTTAGTAAATGATTTAGGTTTTAATAAATCTGCTGTATCAACTTGGTACAACGGAACCCGTCTTCCACGTCTGGACAAAGTGGATACTCTTGCAAAATATTTTGGCATTCGTCTTTCGGATTTAATCGAAGACAAACCTAATGCTAACGAATTCGACTACTTTAACGAGGATAGCAAAGAGCTTGCCCAATTTCTATTTAAAAATCCAGAATATAAAGTATTATTTGATGCAAGCAGAAATATCAAAAAAGAAGATATTGAATTTGTAAAACAAATGCTGGATCATTTCAAATCAAATGATATCAAACAAGATAAGTAAAATATATTTCGAAAGGGGGATTTCATCATGATGTATCCATTTATGACGCTTAATGATGATACCGAAATCACACATTCTGAAATGAAAGCAGATGGTAAAGTAAAAGTTTATATTGAAACTCCAGACGATTTCGGCGGTTTTCATAATGCAACATGTTGGCTTCCTGATTATAAGTGGGAAGATATTCATGGATATTCAGAAACTGAAATGGCCTATTTCTACCAGCTGATAAAAAACAATGCACATCTCATCATTGAATTTTCTCAGGAAGGAGGCGTTCTTAATGCCGCAACTTCTTAGAATCGGGCCTTATAGTATTTATTTCTGGTCTAATGAAAATGATCCTCTGGAACCTGTACATGTTCATATTTCTGAAGGACGTGCAAATTCAAATGCAACTAAGCTGTGGATCACAAGCACTGGCAAAGTTCTACTTGCTAACAACAATTCAAAAATTCCTGAGAATATACTGAAAAAATTAATCCGTATTGTTGAAGCAAACAGCGGAGATATTATCAATGAATGGTTAAAACGTTTCGGGGAAATTCGTTATTATTGTTAAGTCGCCTATATTACCACAAGCATCTAATTCCCATCTAAAAAATAAACAATATTGCAAAATAAAAATTTGTCCACCAATTGTCCGCGTTTTAGAAAAAGCGTGGACGAAAGGTGGACAAAAACGCATATTTTTATAATTTTTAAATAATTCAGAATCGTAAAATCCTTGATTTTACATTATCTTCCGCAGCACTGTTTATATTTCTTACCGCTTCCGCATGGGCATGGTTCATTTCTGCCGATTTTTTTACCTTTTACAACGATCATAGAACGTTTCTGAGCTTTGTAAAGTTCTTTTCTCTTTTCTTCGCTCAAAATATTATTCCACTGTGGTAATTCATATAACCAATCTGCTTTTGCAGCAACCATGTTATAGTAAAGTTTTTCTAAATCGATATCGATTTTAACCTGGCTGTCTGCTTCAATCGTATCCACAGGATTTGGTTCTTTCAAACTTTCATTGATACCATCAAGAAAACCGCCGCCGAAAAGGACAATATCCATTTCAAATTTATCCGCAAGCTCCTGAACTGTACCAGTAAGAACTTCTGTAGGATTTTCCAATAATTTTTCATAGACAGCTTTTTCCTGAAGATAGTAATTTGTCCAGAATTTCTGCTGTGCCTGTGCATTGTTATTAAAGGAAGTTGCAAGATCTTCCCACTGTTTCATTAAACTCATTGTATTCACCTTATCCTTTGATTTTTATATTAATCACAGTTTCCCATTATATAAAATAGTTGGGATAATGTCAAATCTTATCTTATAAACATGGCATCGCCAAAACTGAAGAATCGATAGCGTTCTTTAACCGCAGTTTCATAAGCAGCCAGAACATGTTCTTTACCGGCAAGGGCTGAAACAAGCATAAGCAATGTGGATTCCGGCAAATGGAAATTCGTGATCAATGCGTCAATACATTTAAATTTGTATCCCGGATAAATAAAAATTTCGGTCCATCCGCTTGTTTCTCTTACGAAACCATTTTCATCTGCCACAGATTCCAGAGTACGTGTGCTTGTCGTTCCAACTGAAATTACTCTGCCGCCCCGGCGTTTTGTATCATTAATGATATCCGCCGCCTCCTGGCTGATCATATAAAATTCCGAATGCATATGATGGTTAGTCACATCTTCTACCTTTACCGGGCGAAATGTTCCAAGACCAACATGAAGGGTAACCCTTGCTATACGGACACCCTTCGCCTGAATGGCCTGTAAAAGCTCCTCTGTAAAATGAAGTCCCGCTGTCGGTGCTGCCGCACTTCCCTCATGTTTCGCATAAACCGTCTGATAACGATTTTTATCTTCCAGTTTATGGGTAATATATGGCGGCAAAGGCATTTCACCCAGCTGATCAAGAACTTCTTCAAAAATACCTTCATATTCAAAACGGATCAGTCGGTTTCCTTCATCCACCACATCGATCACTTCACCAATAAGCAGACCATCCCCGAAGGATATACGTGTACCCGGGCGGGCCTTTTTGCCTGGACGGACCAGCGTCTCCCATACAGAGTCACTTTTACGTTTGAGTAAAAGCACTTCAATATGAGCACCTGTTCCTTCCTTCACCCCATGAAGTCTGGCCGGAATAACCTTGGTATCATTGATAACCAGGCAGTCTTCCGGATTCAGTTCATCGATGATATCTTTAAATATTTTATGCTGAATGTCACCGGTTTCCCTGTCCAGGATCATTAACCTTGAGCTGGAACGCTCAGCCAATGGATCCTGGGCAATAAGTTCTTCCGGCAGATCATAATAAAAATCTGATGTTTTCATAATCTATTACTTTCTAAGTTCAATTCCCATTTTCTCGAGTTCGGCAAGAATCTTATCCATAACTTCACTAACGTCTTTATCTTCCAAAGTTCTTGTCTTGTCCCGGAATACGATCGAGTAAGCAACGGACTTGTAACCTTCTTTAATCTGACTGCCTTCATAAATATCAAAGAGTTCAAATCTTTCAAGAAGTTTGCCGCCCCGTTTACGGATGACTTCCTCAATCTGACCAACCATGATGCCTTTTTCCATAACCATACTGATATCACGTGTGATAGCCGGATACTTGGCAATACCCTCGAATTTACGTTCAAATGTTGCCTTTTCAACGATATAAGGCATATCCAATACTGCCACATAGGTTCTTGCACCTAATTTATAGTTATCTGCTACTTCTGGATGAATTTCACCGAGATAGCCGATGACCTGTCCGCCATAAATGATATTTGCCTGGCGGCCTGGATGGAGATAATTTTTGCCAGCCTGAGGATCATAAGTCACACGTTCTTTCATACCAACACGTTCAAGATATTCTTCAACAACACCCTTCATTGTGAAGAAATCTCCTGCTCCGTACATACCCAGTGTCAACTGTACTCTTTCATCCGGATAATCTGTCAACGGCAATTCTTTTGGAAGATATACCACTGCCAGCTCATAAAGTTTTGCTTCTTTATTACGGTGACTGTAGTTAAATGCCAGAGATGTAAGCATACCATTCAAAGGTGTTGTACGCATGATACTGAAATCTTCACCCAATGGATTCATGATCGTTACTGTCTGACGAAGTTGATCATCTGCATCCAAAAGTAATTTATCGAACACCTTCGGACTTTCGAAGGAATAGGTCATACTCTCAGAAAATCCGCAGAATTCCGCAGTTTCTCTTGCAACAGATTCCACACGAAGTTTATAGGATAATTTACCTGTTGTCGCTTCGCCTGTCGGCAATGTAACTGGAATATTATCGTATCCGTAGAAACGTGCAACCTCTTCTGCAAGATCTGCAGGGCCTTCCAAATCCTGACGGAAAGTTGGTATATAAACCATCTTCGTCTCTGGATTATAAGTTAATTCCAGTGGTCCAAAGTAAGTAAGCATTTCTTCCAGTGTAAGATCTGTACCAAGTAAATTGTTTACTTTTTCAGCACTGAATGGAATTTCATGACCTTCACGCACTTCCGGATATACATCGACAACACCATCAACAACTTCACCTGCACCGAGCTCTTCAATCAGCTGACATGCTCTGTTCATAGCTTCAATCGCATTGTTTGGATCAAGACCTTTTTCAAATTTACTCTGAGCATCGGTTCTCATACCAAGTTTTTTACCAGAAAGACGGATATTGGTTCCATCAAAGCAGGCAGCTTCAAAAAGCATTGTCTCTACACTGTCTGTGATCATGGAATTTTCTCCACCCATGATACCGGCAATACCTACCGGTTTTTTGCCGTCACAGATTGCAAGCATTGTGTTGTCCATGATATGTTTCTGACCATCAAGAGTAACAAATTCCTCACCATCTTCGAAACGGCGAACAACAATCTCTCCACCTTCAATCGTCGATAAATCATAAGCATGCATTGGCTGGCCATATTCTTCCATAACATAGTTTGTAATATCGACAATGTTATTGATCGGACGAATACCGCTGGCAGCAAGACGACGCTGCATCCATTCCGGTGATGGAGCGAGTTTAATATTTTTAACAACACGTGCTGTATATCTTGGACATAACTGGGTATCTTCCACGCGAACTTTAATATAATCATTGACGTCACCGCCGCAGCCTTTAACCTCTACAACAGGAGGCACAAAAGGTTTACGGAAGGTTGCTGCCGCTTCTCTTGCAATACCCAATACACCAAAGCAGTCTACACGATTGGAAGTGATTTCATATTCAAATACGACATCATGAAGTCCAAGTGCCTCAACAGCATCATCTCCCGGTTTCACACTGCCCGGTTTGAAAATATAAATACCTTCTTCCGGTGCTTCTGGATAGAACTCGCGGCTGGAGCCCAACTCCTCGATGGAGCACATCATACCAAAGCTTTCCACACCACGAAGCTTTCCTTTTTTAATCGCAATACCGTTTTCCGGCAAAGGACCGCCGTCATGTCCTCCGGCCACACGACCGCCAACACGAACAACTGGTACAAGATCCCCTTCACTTACATTTGGAGCACCTGTAACAATCTGAATGTCCTCATCTTCACCCACATTTACCTGACAAATGATCAATTTGTCTGCATCCGGGTGTTTTTCAATTTTATCAATCTGTCCAATGACAATCTTCTCAAGATTTTTATCCATTTCTTCAAAGCCTTCAACCTTTGTGCCGGATAATGTCATTGCATCTGTGTATTCCTGAGCAGTTACATCAAGGCCAGGAACATAAGCTTTAATCCATGATAATGGTGTATTCATCTTTTCTTCCTCCTTTTAGAACTGTTTTAAGAAACGTGTATCGTTTTCATAAAGTAAACGCATGTCATCAATTTCATATTTGAGAAGTGCAATACGTTCAAGACCCACACCGAAAGCAAAACCTGAATATTCTTCCGGATCAATACCGCTCATCTTAAGAACTTTTGGATGAACCATACCACAGCCGAGAATTTCAATCCAGCCGGAGCCTTTACACATACGGCATCCTTTTCCTCCGCATTTAAAGCAGGTAACATCCACTTCCGCACTTGGCTCTGT
>JAXJRF010000008.1:0-2857 GCA_036310765.1 Frisingicoccus sp. | reverse complement strand
TCTGAAAAAGTTGTGCCAATTTTGTGTCGCAGGGGCCAAAAGTTCAGCTCTTTGTATAAGTTATCGGCATTTGCAATCCATATAGCTGTGTAATATGGCCAATTTCAGCACCCCATATAGTGTGTGAAACAGGCTCTTTTTGACGATGCTACGTCAATACGGTTTGTTGAGTAGACATTCATAGTATTTACTCCTCCAGTCCTCTTCGGACCATATCCCTTAGAAAGGTATTTTTTATATCTATGTACACATACAATCGATGGTATCTCTATAATCAACGCCGCGTGGTTTAAGCCACTCTCTGTGGCTCACACAGGCCATTTTGCCTATCGCTATACATAATCCACGCCTCTTTTGTTTTACACAAAGCGATTAATTTCCTTGTCAACTGAACAACATCATCTGTCTCTCATGTTTACCTTAAACCGCTCCATCTTTCTTAACCACAGCCAAAACCGTCTTAAACAGAATTTTAATATCCAATCCCAGACTCCAATCCATAATGTACTGTGTATCCAGATTTACCACTTCTTCAAAATCCGTGATGCCGCTTCGTCCACTCACCTGCCATAAGCCAGTAATTCCCGGTTTTATAGCCAGTCGTGCACGATGGTGAAGCTGATATTTCTCCCATTCATCTTCTGTCGGCGGACGGGTTCCGACAAGGCTCATATCTCCTTTCAAAACGTTGGTGAACTGCGGAAATTCATCAATGGAATATTTACGGATAAAGTTTCCAATCCCTTTACCCGGACCCTTCTCGCTTCCAATGATTCGGGGATCATAATCCATTTTAAACATCATGCCATCTTTCACTTTATTCTGGGCCATAAGTTCTTTTTTCCGTTCCTCTGCATCCATATACATGCTTCGGAATTTATATATCTCAAATTTACGACCATTTTTTCCAATACGTGTTTGTTTAAAGAAAACCGGTCCCGGTGATTTGAAGTAAATTGCCGGTCCCACAAAAAGAAACAGAATTCCTGTAGCGAGGCATCCGACAAATCCGCCGGCAATATCCATCATACGTTTAAAAATAGCCTGACGGAGAGTAATCATATTAACGCCCATGGAAAGCATTGCATAAGAACCCATTTTTTCCATATCTTTCTTCTTCATTCTTCTGCTTCTTAGCTTTGCAAGCGTCCAGTGAACAGTAATCCCCATTCCAATAAAAGCATCAATCAAATCTTTGGATTCCTGCATACTCTCTTCCAGATATATAATGACTTCATCTACCCATTCGCGACATGTATATTCCAGAACATTATCCTTATTGGCAACCACCGGAATATCCTGGATCCTTTTTCCGACCCAATCTGCATCCATAACAACAATACCGCTGATTGTCAAACGCTCATAATTATTCTCAATAAGATCACAGACAATCGATTCCACATGTTTTTGGGTGGAAAGAATCAATACAGAACGATTTCCACTTTCAACCTTTTTAATCTTATTAAGATATTTACGCCATAACTGACGCGTCACGTAACTAAGTAATATGTATATTCCTCCGGTCAAATATATTGTCCCTCTGGGATAATTAGTCGCCGGCTGGAAAGTAAACAGATAAAGCACAGCCAAAACTATCACTGATACGTCATGCTTAAGTGTAACTACTAATTCCTGATAATACCCACGACGAAGAACACCTCGAAATGTCTCCCAGCACAGCATAACAAAAATATCCAACAGCAAAAGCACAATTGCCATATTCCGATAAACTACGCTTTCCAATATATTAAAAGAACCATGGCGCCAAAAATAAGCACTGAACAAAGAAATTTCCAGGCTTATCATATCCAATATTAAAAAATCTATATGTTTTAACCATCCATGTACCGATTTTCTATACATTTCCCCCACCCTTAATGATATATGACTTTTCCAGTTTCTTTCGCATTTTTAAAAAAAATAACCACTCTTGTATTATTCAGTAAATGTCCATAAAATACGCTAAAATAGAAGATTCTCGCGTAATATAATGAGTACAATAATATCACAATTTATATTTTTGTCAACGTTTTTAACAAATTTTTCACTTCATTTTCGTTACATATGACATTACAAATTCTTATATGATTATTACAATCACACTAGTGCATATCTGATTCATATACTTTTCTGTATTTTTCGTTTCAGCAGATTCAGCCGGTCTTTCGCGTCTTTTGTCACCCGGAAAGATTCCCGTATCTTCTGAATTGCCTTGTTATGTGTAAAATCATCCAGACAGTTTTCTGTAAACAGCACTTCTGTCTCTTTTGGGAACTTGACATAGCATACCGATATGGCCCAGGCAACGGCCATTTTCACGTAATATCCTTCATGTTTTATAGTTCTCATTGCATTCAGGACACGCTCTATAAAAGCTTCGTTTACAAAATGATCCAGCAGGATAACGACTGCAAAGCGAATCTCATATTCTTTCGCACTGTTCAAATAGTTCTGCAGATAGGAAAACCATTCCTCCTGATCTTTTTTCATGAATTTGTAGGTCATACAGCAGCTGTCACAAACTGCCCAGTTGTTAATCACCGGCACGAAATCATCCAGCAATTGCTTTCTTGTTTCCATGTCGCATTTCAGATATCCTGCCACCATACCGTGCAGGAGCAGTTCCTCATGATATGCCTGTCCGCGATTTTCCTGTTCCATAACTTCTTTTATATATGTAAAAGCTTCTTCGGAATCTTTTTTTGATTTTCCGGCAATCCTTTTTGCAGTCTCCCGAAGCTTTGGCATACGCACGCCAAGCATGGATGCGGTTTCTCCCGGCACCAGAGAGCGGTTAAATTCTCTGTATTTTTCATCTGCCGAAGCCTGAAGTTCTTCCCGAATCTGTTCGAGCATA
>JAXJRF010000007.1:0-2048 GCA_036310765.1 Frisingicoccus sp. | reverse complement strand
GATGCTCTCCGATGGCTTCAAAAGCAAGCCCCTTGGCTGTTTTCGCATAGAAAACGGTCATTACAATGACAAAGATATCAAGTATGTAGGTAAATATATCCTGATTAAAAAGTGCATCACCGATCAACGGGATATCACTCAGCACCGGAATCCGGATGGTTGAAAATGTCGATAACTGCTGATAGCTTTCTCCTTCTTTTACAATTCTCGAAAAGAAACTTGTAAGCCCAAGAACAAATGTATTCAGTGCCAGACCGATGACCGACTGATTCTGTGCCAGATGAATCGACAAAAAAGCGTGAATCATACTCACTGCAATACCGCCCAAAATTCCGGCAAGCATCCCGATCCAGAGACTGCCTGAAAACAGAGCTCCCGCAAAACTGCAAAAAGCACCGCTCAGCATGACACCTTCCATACCGATATTTAAAATACCGGCTTTTTCCGCAAACACTTCACCCAAACCTGCATAGATCAACGGCATGGCCATTCGAACCGCAGCAGAGAAAAAGGCGGTAAAAAATCCTATTGTTAAAATCTGTTCCAACATATCCCCTTCTCCTTTCTACGCTGCTTTTTTCTTTTTCCCATGGATCAGGCCTTTTGCCAGGATTAAAAGCACAACAAGACCAATCAATATATCAACAATAGAGGATGGCACATCCAACTGACGCTGCATGGTGTTTGCTCCGACCTGCAGTGCCGCCATACCGATAGAGGCCACAACAACACCCACCGGATGATTTCCGGCCATCAAAGCGATCAGAACTGCCGTATAACCGCAGTTTGATGAAATGCCCTCCAGCAATTTCTTCTGGATTGCCAGCACTTCAACCACACCTGCAATACCGGCCAGTCCGCCGCTTAAAAATGCAGAAATAATAATATTTTTCATAACCGAAATACCGTTACAAGCCGCTGCCCGTTTATTAAATCCAACGACCTTGATCTCATATCCAAGGGTTGTTTTTTCAAGCAGATACCATACAATTGCAACAGCGATCAATGCAAAAACAAATCCAAGATGCAGACGGGTCGGAGGCAAAATCTGTGGAATCAACACCGATGTGTCAAACTTTTCAGACTGGGGAACACTGCCTGCCGGATCCATCAAAAAGGTACGGACAGCAATTCCGAGCAGATTGATGGAAATATAGTTCAGCATGATCGTTACAATAATTTCCGATATGCCAAGTTTCGCTTTAAACAGGGCTGCGATCAACGCCCATATACCGCCTGCCAAAAAGCCGACGATCATAGCGAGGATCATTCCCACCGGACCGGTCACCTTCAGAGCAACCATCGTTGCCGTCAAAGCTCCGATATAAAACTGACCTTCCGCACCGATATTAAAAAATCCTGTACGGAATGCCACTGCACATCCAAGACCTGTAAAGATCAACGGTGTCGCTTTTACAAATACTTCACAAAAACCATTTAGATTTCCGAAAATGCCCCGGAAGAAATTTCCGTAAGCCTCTGCCGGACTTGCATTTGAAATCATGATCAATACCGTACCGGCTGCAATTGTGATCAGTGCGATGACCAATACCTGAATAACTTTTTCCTTTTTACTTGTCATCACATGGCCTCCTTTGTCATACCGCCCATTAACAGGCCGATCTTTTGAACATCTGCTTCTCTTCGGTCTAAAACACCTGCAATCTTTCCGCCGAACATAACCGCAATACGATCGGAAAGTGCTAAAATTTCTTCTAAATCTGCCGAGATCAACAAAACACTTCGGTTGGAATTTCGTACATCCATCAAGGTCTGACGGACAAATTCGGTTGCACCGATATCCAGTCCTCTGGTTGGCTGGTTGGCAATCACCATCTGTACATCATCATTCACTTCTCTGGCAATAATGATCTTCTGCTGATTTCCGCCGGAAAGAAGTTTCGTCACCGATTCCATACCTGTTGTTCCTGTCGTTTTGATCTGGAACTTATTAATGGCCTTCTGTGCCTGTTCTTCAATCGCCTTTCTATTAAAAATACCTCTCTTTGAAAAAGGTTCTTTATCATAGTTTTTCAACAGCATATTAT
>JAXJRF010000006.1:0-1233 GCA_036310765.1 Frisingicoccus sp. | reverse complement strand
GCTGTATCCGGTTCTTCCAGGGATATTCGCCTTTTACTTCAAGCTGGACCATGGCTCCATTTACGAAAATCTTTGTCCTGTTCGAAATATAGAGGTTAACAAAAACCTTATCATCTTCCTGGAAATAGATGTACTGTCCCAAAGATGCCAGCGTTCTTGCAATGTTAGGCGGACAGCAGGCTACCCCAAACCACTTTTGACGTACCGGTTTTACATGATCCTTTGATGTCCTGGGTATACAGTTATCCGGCCATACTTCCAGCGGATTCACGTAGAAGAAGCTTTTTCCGTCCATTGCAATTCCGGATAACAGTGTGTTGTATAAAACACGCTCCACAACATCCATATACTTCGCATCCTTTTTGATATCTGCCATTCTCTTTCCGAATAAGGCCAGACCGATCGATGCACATGTTTCCGAATAATTGCAGTCATTCGGCAGATCGTAATCTGTCGTGAACCGTTCCAGCAGACCGGAGGATCCAATACTTCCTGTAATATACATCCTTTTGCTGACGATATTATTCCATAAAGCATCGCAGCACTGCAGCAGTTCTTCATCCTGATATTCCTTTGCCAGATCTGCCATGGCACAATACATATATACAGCCCTGACTGCATGGCCTTCTGCCGTTTTCTGTTCCCTCACCGGCAGATGTGACTGGGAATATTTCGGATCATAATCTGCAAATTCCGGGAAAATGTAGCGATATCCTCTTCCTTCAATCTCTTTTAAAAAATAATTTTCTCCCTGACCTCTCGCATCAATAAAATATTTTGCCTGATCCAGATATTTCTTTTCTCCTGTGACCCGGTACAGTTTCACCAACGCAAGCTCAATTTCCTGATGTCCCGGATACCCCTGAATCTGTCCCTCTTCTTCGCCAAAGGTATCGCAGATCAGATCGGCAAACCGGCTCATGATTTTCAGAAAACGGTCCTTTCCTGTTGCTTCATAATAGGAAACAGCAGCTTCGATCAAATGTCCGGCGGTATAAAGTTCATGCCCCTCCGTCAGATTACTCCATCTGGCATCCGGCTCTCGGATCGTAAAATATGTGTTGATGTATCCATCATCCTGCTGAGCCCTTCCGATCAGCTCAATGGTTTCGTCCGCCAGTTTTTCCAGTTCCGCATCCGGCTCCATAGAAAGTACGAACCCGACTGCTTCCAGCCACTTCGCAACATCTGTGTCCTGAAATACCGCCCCCTGAAATTCTCCTTCTGCTTCTC
>JAXJRF010000005.1:0-3165 GCA_036310765.1 Frisingicoccus sp. | reverse complement strand
TCTGTAAATTCAGGGAATTTGCCATTTGTCCAGTCGAATTTACCGCTGTCCACAATGACACCGCCAACCTGAAGGGCATGTCCATCCATATATTTGGATGTGGAATGGATAACAATATCCGCACCAAATTCAAATGGTTTGCAGAGAACTGGTGTAGCAAAAGTATTATCGATGATCAATGGTACGTTATTCTTATGGGCGATCTTTGCAATTTTTTCAATATCAAGAACTGCCAGTGCCGGATTCGCCAGTGTTTCACCAAAGACACAGCGGGTATTTGGTTTAAATGCTTTCTGGATTGTTTCTTCATCCGCATCGGCATCCACAAAGATACATTCAATACCAAGTTTTTTAAGCGTTACTGCAAAAAGATTCACAGTTCCGCCGTAAATGGTGGATGTGCTGACAAAGCTGTCGCCCGCACTGCAGATATTTAAAATCGACAGCAGGGAAGCCGCCTGACCGGAGGATGTACACATGGCACCCACACCGCCTTCAAGATCCGCAATTTTTTCTTCCACAGCCATAACTGTTGGATTTTCAAATCTTGAATAAATGAGGGATTTAGATGGATCATCAAATACCTCTGCAACTGCCTCTGTTGAATCATATACATATGTTGTGCTCTGAACGATCGGCATAACCCTTGGTTCACCGTTCTTAGGTGTATATCCGGAATGCAAACATTTTGTCTCGTCTCTCATTACTTTATTCCTCCGTTTTCTGCAAGTTTTTCTTTAATGTCAGGATCAAAAGCTCCCTGTCGAAGCATTTCAATCTCATATTTATACGGTGCCCATGACTTCTTCGGCTGATGGGCATCCGGTATATAAGGGGTTTCAAGAATCTTTGGAACCGATTCAAAATCCTTATGATGTACGATCCGATTCAATGCTTCAAACCCGATATGACCAAAACCAATATTCTCATGCCGATCCTTTCCGGCTCCCGGCACGTTTTTGCTGTCATTGATATGAAATACCGCAATCTGATCCCTGCCCAGCAGCCGGTCAAACTGATCCATCACACCATCGAAATCGTGGATAATATCATAACCGGCATCACTGGTATGGCAGGTATCAAAACATACTCGCAGCTTTTCATTATAAACAACCTTATCATAGATGGCTGCCATTTCTTCAAAAGACCGTCCGATCTCGCTTCCCTTTCCAGCCATGGTTTCCAACGCCACACAGACTTTGGAATCTCGGTTCAGGACCTCATTCAAAGCTTTTGCAATCTGGTCAATTCCCGCCTCAGGGCCAGCCCCCACATGGGCTCCCGGATGAACGATGAGTATCTTGCTCCCCATGGCCTCCGACCGGCTCAGCTCCAAATTCATAAAATCCACTGCCAGCTCAAAGGTCTCCGGTTTCACTGTATTGGCCATATTGATAATATAAGGTGCATGGATAACAATTTCTTCAATCCCATGTTCCTTCATAAAAGCCCATCCTTCATCAATGCGAAGTTCGCTTATATCTTTACGTTTTGTATTCTGTGGTGCCCCTGTATAGACCATAAACGTATTGGCACCATAGGAAACAGCCTCCTTTGCTGATCCAAGAAACATCTCTTTTCCACTCATTCCCACATGGGAACCTATCTTTAACATAATATCTCCTTATCGTGCATAGCGGTAAGTTACTCCATTTTCCAACTCTATCCCTTTACAGTAAAAAAGTTGGTCTATTGTTAAAAAAGTATACCCCATCCTCTGCAATTCGTCAATAATTCCTTCGGCCCCCTCCAGACCATTTTCCGATATATCATGCATCAGGATAATATCTCCATCATGTACACTTTCTACCGTCTCCATAATGATCTCCTCTGCCGCCTTTCCCGTCCAGTCCAGCGTATCCACATCCCATAAAATCATCGGGCTGTCGATCCAGTCCTCCAATGCCTTGTTGATCCTGCCAAAGGGCGGACGTACCGCCAGTTCCCGTTCCCCCACAACGGACCAGATTGCCTGCCTTGTCTTTTCAATCTCTTCCCGCTGCTCTGCCTCTGTGAGACATCCAAGATCCACATGACTGTATGTATGGACACCAATCTGATGTCCCTCCGCATCCATCCGTTTCACAATCTCGGCATTTTCTTCCACATAGGCACCGATCATGAAAAATGTGGCCGAAACCCCTTTTTCTTTTAACATATCCAACAGTGCTGTTGTTTTCTCCGGATCCGGGCCATCATCAAACGTCAGGGCAACCAGACGCTCCTCCGTTTCTTTCACTCCATCGGATGAGCTATCTGCCACATCGGACATATTTCGAGCCGTCGATATGATCAAAGATACAAGAATCATAACAAGTGCTGCCGTCATTACATAAAATCCCTTCATCGTTCACTCTTCCCGTAAACTTTCAGAATATTATATGCACTCCCGACCCTTTGGATTCCCTAAAACAAAAGGGCATCTGAAACGATACCCTTTACCCATAGATTATTTTATTTCTTTTCCGCTTTCTGGATCATATCCAAAATATCGCTCAGCTCTTTTTCACTCATGCGTGTATAAGCTGCCAATTCACCGACGGATGGTTCCTGACCATTTTCTTCCATTAAATATTTACGTGCTTCATTTACCAATGTGGCTTTGCCTACCATAGCATTTTCCACATCGTCTTCACCGGTCAGTTCCTGAATATAAGTTTTCATTCCGTTTAAAACTGTTTCTTCCAGTACCGCATCCACATCCACCGGATTTCCGCTGTCACAAAGCTCTGAAAGCTTTATAAACAGAGCCATATTTCCTTCCTGGATAACGTCAGAAAAATCCTCCTCTGCGATCGGTAATTCTTTTGCATGCTCCAGAATACGCATCATCCAGCTGTCTGATATTTTCTGAATAGCTTCTGCTTTGCCCTCAAGAAGATCCTCGTACAAATCCTCCAATTCTTCATCGGTGCATACAGTCAGTTTGCTGATCTCTTCCAGATACATCTGAAACACCGGTGAATTCGGAAGCTTGTTCGCCTTATCCCCTGAAGGCACTTCTGTTTCAGTTTCGATTTCATCTTCGATTTCTTCTCCGGATTCTTCCGTTCCTTCTTCATTTTCCTCCTGAGGCTTTAACAAATAATCCAGTACCATATTTTGCTGGGTTTCATTCAGCTCCATGGAATCAAAATACTTGAGGATCTCCTCTCTGGATAAGCC
>JAXJRF010000004.1:0-3954 GCA_036310765.1 Frisingicoccus sp. | reverse complement strand
GCCGATTACGATCAGCTTTATGAGAAACGTTACCACCCATATACGGAAGCACTGCTTTCAGCGATCCCACAGGTGGATCAGGATGCCCAGAGCGAGCGTATCCGTCTTCAGGGGGAAGTTCCAAGCCCGTCGAATCCGCCATCCGGATGTCATTTTCACACCCGCTGTCCGAAAGCTTGTGATAAGTGCCGGGCAGAAGTGCCTGAATTAAGAGAGATCGAACCGGGACATTTCGTGGCCTGTCATTTATATGGATAGATACTCTAAAAACGGAGATTATGTCGAAAAGGCATCTCAATATATAATAGGAGGAATTTATTATGAAAAAAAGACTTTTGGCTTTAGCATTATGCTCAGTTATGGCTCTTAGCTGTGTTGCATGCGGCGGCAGCAAGACCGAAACAAGTGCAGGAGTTGCATCCGAAACAACATCCGAAGCATCAGTTTCCACTGGTTCCAATACAGTCGTTGTTGCGATGGGTGCCGGCTTTTCCACATTAGACCCAGGATATGTTTATGAAAAATATCCACCGGTTGTCATTACTGCCTGCTATGAAAACCTTTTCAAATTCTATGGTAACAGTGAGCCAATGCCATGCCTGGCAGATACCTATGAATTCAGCGAAGACGGTCTGACATTAACTGTAACTTTAAAGGATGCGACTTTTGCCAGCGGTAATCCTGTGACAAGTGAGGACGTGGCGTTCAGTATCAATCGTACAAAGAACCTTCAGGGCAACCCATCCTTTATCTGTGATACGATCGACAGCATTGAAACACCAGATGAAAAAACAGTTGTTTTCCATCTGACACAGGCGGACAGTGCAATCCTTTCCAAACTGACATACAATGCACTGGCTATTCTTGACAGCAAAGTTGTCAAAGAAAATGGCGGTACAGATGCAGCAGATGCTTCTACAGCAGATACAGCACAGAGCTATTTAAATACAACAAGTGCAGGTTCCGGTATGTATATTATGACAAGCTATATTCCGGATTCTGAAATCGTTCTTGAAAAGAACCCGAACTACTGGGGTGAAGCTACAAACGTTGATAAATACATCATCAAGATCCAGCCGGATGCCAATGCTCAGATGATGGGCTTATCTACAGGAGATATTGATGTTGCGATCAATATGACAGATGATACAATGGCAGAGCTTGAAGGTGCTGAACATGTAGCTATGATCAACTCTGCAACAAAAACAGTTGGTTTTGTTATGATGAATATGGATGAATCCATCGGTGGACCAGTTGCTGACCCACTTGTTCAGGATGCGATCCGTAAAGCAATTGATTACTCCGGTATCCAGATTATCTGTGGAGAAGGTACAATTACACCTTACTCCCTGATCCAGGATGGTTTCATGGGAAGCAAAGGACAGAAATCTGCAGACTATACAAACATTGAAGAAGCAAAAGCACTTCTTAAAGAAGCAGGATATCCAGACGGATTTGATATTGACCTCACTGTATGTGACCTTGATATGGAAGGTATCCTTCTGACAGACCTTGCTCAGAAAGTAAAAGATGACCTTTCTCAGATCGGTATCAACTGTAATATTGTATCCCAGCCTTGGGCAGCCGGCTACGGCGATGCATACCGCGATGGTACATTAGGATTTACAGTAATGTACTGGGGTATCGATTATAACGATCCAAATGTACAGCTTGAATTCCTTCCAGGTTACACTGTTGGTTTAAGAGCTGGATGGCAGACAGAAATGGATCCTGAACTTGCAGCATTGTATCAGGATGCTATGTCCGCAACAGACAGTGATGCACGTAAAGCAATCCTTGAAGATATTCAGGATAAGATGTATGAAGATGGTCCATTTATCTTCATCGCTCAGGCACCTGCACATATCGGTTACAACACAAGACTTACAGGTGTTGATATTTCCGACCCATATGCACTGGATCTGACACTGATCAACATTGCTCAGTAATCTGAGAGCTTAATGATAAGATCGCCGGGGGCAGATTTTATATCTTCCCCTTGCGGTCATTCTAAAATGAAATGGACGTGAGCGGATATCTTTAGATATCCTTTGACGTAGATTCCGTTTGAATATCGAAAATACATAGGAAAAACGAGAGGAGAGAGATGTCGTATGGAACGGCTGAAATTTATAGGGAAACGACTGATTTATCTAATAATCATGCTGTTTGGTGTGGCAACACTGGTGTTTATATTGACAAAGATGATTCCCGGTGATCCGGTCACTGCCAACCTGAGCCAGCGTGCCCTGAGTGATCCTGAGATTGTTGCGGCATATCGGGCAAAACATGGTCTGGATGAACCATTTTTCATTCAGTATCTTCTTTATATGAAGAATTTGCTGCATTTTGATCTGGGAACATCCATTCGTACCAATACACCGGTTTTGGATGAACTGGCGAGATGTTATCCGGCAACGATTGAGCTGGCCTTATTTGCCATTGTCATTGCTGCGGTGTTTGGAATTCTTTTTGGTATTATTTCCGCTGTGAAACGAAACAGTATCGGAGATCAGGCTGTACGTGCCATTTCCGTAACGGGTGTAAGTATTCCAAGTTTCTGGTTTGCTTTGCTTGTGTTATTTGTGTTTTATTATAAGCTGCAGATTTTACCGGGACCGGGACGGCTGAGCAATACTTTCTCAGCACCAACAACGGTGACTGGTATGTATGTCATCGACAGCCTTCTTGAGGGGGATATTCCGAAAGCTATTGACGCTTTTAAACATCTGATCCTGCCGGGCTGCGTGCTGGCTGCTTTTACAATGGGGCTTATTACACGTACGACCCGTTCCAATCTTCTGGATGTCATGTCTACGGACTATATCCGTACGGCACGTGCAAAAGGGTTGAGCAAAACAAAACTGATCATCAAACATGCTCTTGGCAATGCGTTGATCCCTGTCCTTACAGTCATTGGTCTTGGCCTTGGCAATCTGCTGGGCGGTATGGTTCTTGTTGAAACCATTTTTGGATGGCCAGGTGTTGGACAGTTCGCCTACCAGTCGGTTTTATCCGCCGATTTTCCGGCTATCATTGGTGTTGCACTTCTGATCGCCTTGAATTACATGGTCATTAATACGATTGTGGATATTTTATATGGTATTATTGACCCGAGAGTGAGGTGCAGCTAATGTTACGTTCTTTGAAAAAATTATTCAAATCAAATTATTTATTTACCTTTGGTGTGATCATCTGTCTGTTTTGGATTTTCGCTGCCATTTTTGCACCGATCATTGCACCTTATGATCCAATCCTTCAGGACTTGACGATCCGTTTGCAGGCACCAGGCAGTGCCCATTGGTTTGGCACTGATAATTTTGGACGTGATATTTTCAGTCGTGTGATCTATGGCGGAAGATATTCCCTTCTGGCGGGCTGCCTTACTGTTGTCATTGCCGGTGTTATCGGTACATTTTATGGTGCCATTGCAGGCTATGTGGGCGGCGTTGTTGATACAGTGATGATGCGTTTTTCTGAAATGATCTTATCCTTTCCGTCACTGATCCTCGCCATGATCATCAATGCGGTTATGGGTTCAAATCTGTTTAACACCATGTTTGCACTGGTCATTGTTGCATGGCCGACTTATGCCAGACTGATGCGAAGCGTTGTGCTCAGTGTAAAGGAAAATGAATATGTGGCCGCATCGGAGGCCCTCGGTGCATCGAAGCTTCGTATTCTTATGAAAGAGATTATCCCGAACAGTATCAGTTCGGTCCTTATTATGGCGACAACCGACATTGGAAATCAGATTCTTATGTTTTCAACTTTGAGTTTCCTTGGTCTTGGTTCCGCACCGCCAACGCCGGAATGGGGTATGATGGTATCGGATGGTGTGGATTATTTTAACAAGTTCTGGGTGGCAGGATTTCCTGGCTTGGCTATTTTTACAATGGCTGTAGGAGCAAACTTTATTGGAGATGGTTTACGTGACCTGTTAGATCCAAAATT
>JAXJRF010000003.1:0-1992 GCA_036310765.1 Frisingicoccus sp. | reverse complement strand
TTATTCATATTTCCAGGCATGCCTCCCGGAAATCCACCTCTTTTTGCCATCTTAATATTCCTCCTTAAAAATCTATCTTTACGCTGAATCCCTAAAACTGGTCTTCATCAATAAATTCTACATTATCCAAACGTATTTTATTCGGATTAATAAACAATCCTTCCTCTGCCCGTCCCTGATCCAGCAAACGGGTCGTCACATGGATTTTTTTTCCAATGTGTTCACTTAATACTTTTTCAATCTCAGCCTTATGCTCTTCTTTATCAAAATAACCTTTATTCATCGCCTCGCGGAATCCAAGAATAATCTGATTGTCCGGTCCGGCACTGACCATGGCCGGCTTAATCATAATCATTGCACTGGCTCCCAGTTCACTGATGATCTTGCCCCACTGGCTTACGACCGCTTCCACATCTTTCGCCTGAGCCGGCGGCAGACTTTCCTGTGCCGGTTCATCCGGTTCATCTTTGCGTGTCTGAGCCACATATACCGGTGCAGACAAATTCCCCCGTTCGGCCATATCTTCCAGTACTGCCAGACGATTTAATATGGCCTCATAGTTATTCTCCATCTGTGGTTTACACAATTTGACGATTGCCAATTCGATCAGCACTCTCTTTTGTGTCGAATATCTCAGCTGACCGGTCAACTCTGAAAAAATACGGATATAACGCATAAGTACCGCTTGCCTGATCTGACCGGCCTCTTCCTTCAATGCCGCCAGATTTTCCGCTGACATATCCAGTATATCCTCCATCTGGTCTGAGCTTTGAACAAGCATGAGATTTCGCAAATACCATGTAAAATCCGTAACAAACTGTCCAAGCTCCCTTCCCTGAAGAACGATCTCCTCCACCAGTTTCAAAGCTCCCGCCACATCCTGAGACATAATGCACCTGAGTAAATGACTGAAAACCGATGTATCAACAGCTCCAAGAATATCGAGAACATGCTCATAGGTCAGACGTTCATCCAGATAAAAAGCCACACATTGATCCAGAAGACTTAAAGCATCACGCATGGATCCATCCGCAGCTCTTGCAATATACCGGAGGGCTTTATCCTCCACGTCCATCCCTTCTTTATCGGCCAGCTCTTTTAATCTGTCCGTAATCGTGTCGATGGTGATTCTTCGAAAATCATACCTCTGACATCTGGAAAGGATTGTCACCGGAATTTTATGAGCCTCTGTCGTTGCCAGAATGAAAATAACATATTCCGGCGGTTCTTCCAGTGTTTTTAATAAAGCATTGAAAGCCCCGATGGACAGCATGTGCACTTCATCGATGATATACACTTTATAACGGCCTTCCGTCGGTGAATATTCCACCTCATCGCGAATCTCTCGGATATTATCCACACCATTGTTGGATGCTGCATCGATTTCAATGACATTCATGGATGTCTGACTTTGAATGGAACGGCACATGGCACACTCTCCGCATGGACTTCCATCCACCGGATTCAGACAGTTGACCGCCTTTGCAAAAATCTTTGCCACCGTTGTCTTTCCTGTACCTCTTGTTCCGCAGAACAGATACGCATGTCCGACCCTTTCAAGTCTTATCTGATTTTTTAATGTTTTTACAATATGCTCCTGTCCTTTGACATCCTCAAAGGAACCAGGACGCCACTTTCGATAAAGTGCCTGATAGGACATGTGATTCACTTCCTGTTCTATTCATCACCAAAACAGATGCCCATATCCTTCGCTTCGCGAATAGCTTCACATTTTGGATCCACGTATTTTAATTTGCCAGCAACTTCATTCAATGGCACATTGATCACATCAAAACCATCAAATGCCACCATCTTTCCGTATTTGCGTTCAACAACCAGACGTCCTGCCGCTGCACCCAGTCTGGAAGAGATAAAACGATCATAAGGATCCGGACTTCCTCCCCGCTGTGTATGACCCGGAACAGTAATCCGAACTTCCTGACCAAAAGCCGCTTCAATCTTTGCCGCAAGTTCATAGGAAACCGACGGATA
>JAXJRF010000002.1:0-7109 GCA_036310765.1 Frisingicoccus sp. | reverse complement strand
CCCCCTTATCCGAATCACAGGCCATGGCTGCATGCTCTGTCATATACCATGCATACCATGAAATCTTATGAATGATCGCATCTGCCACTCGGGAGGCTTTATCCATATCTGTTTTTACATAAATGATCTCCGTAAATAAATCGGTTTCCACATAATCACCGGCTCGAATCGACTGGTATTCATGACCATACCGGCTCATGTAGGCGGCATGCACCGCAGACAAAATTCCTTCCAGAGAATCTTCGCAGGCATATATACGCGGTGTCTTCATACAACCACCTCCCGCATTACAGGAAGGGGAATCCGCCACTGCTCTGCCATACTTGTATCAAACATTGATAATTGCTCATATCCGGAAATCGATGCCTGAACCTCCTTCGGCAGGCATTCCTGTATCGCCAGAAGATTCCGAGTGATGGCATCTTCATTGAAATTTATGCGGTACATCATCCTTCCAGAACAGGTAATAAAATACATCGCCCGTTTCAACACGACACCCATTTTTTTCAGATCATTGAAATCCAGCGTGGTATGGCGTCTTGCCTGACATATGCGTCTTGCACCTGTGACGCCAATGCCAGGAACACGTAAAATCATTTCGTAAGGTGCCCGATTGATCTCCACAGGAAATTGATCCAAATTTCTTAAAGCCCAGTCGCATTTCGGATCCAAAGCGATATTAAACGAGTCGTGGTGTTCACTCAAAAGTTCATCTGCCTTAAATCCATAGAAACGCAGCAGCCAATCTGCCTGATATAACCGATGTTCTCTCAAAAGCGGTGGTTTTGTATCCACAGCAGGGAGATTCGCATCCTGATTCACCGCCACATAAGCCGAATAAAAAACACGCCGCAGTGAAAACTTCTTATATAGGGCTTCTGCCACAGATAAAATCTGATAATCGCTCTCCGGTGTTGCCCCAACAATAACCTGGGTACTCTGACCAGCCGGGACAAACTTCGGTGCATAACGATAGACTGTTAACTCCTCTTTATTCTGCGTAATACCATTCTGAACCTGTCGCAAGGGTTGTAAAATGAGTTTTCGATTCTTATTCGGTGCCAGTTTTTTAAGTCCCTCCACTGTTGGCAGCTCCAGATTACAGCTCATACGATCCGCATAAAAACCGGCTCTCCGGATTAGTTCTTCATCTGCTCCAGGAATGGACTTTACATGAATATACCCATGGAACTGGTACTTCTCCCGAAGCAGACGTATCGTTTCCAGAATCAATTCCATCGTATGATGTGGATTCTCTACCACGCCGGAGCTTAAGAAAAGACCTTCGATATAATTTCTTCGATAAAACCCCATCGTCAGCTGGCAAAGCTCTTCCGGTGTAAATGTCGCCCTGGCTATATCATTACTCGCCCTGTTTTTGCAGTATTTACAATCATAAATGCAATCATTGGACAGCAAAATCTTCAAAAGTGAAATGCACCGTCCATCGGACGCAAAACTGTGGCATATGCCGCATGCCTTTGAATTACCCATGCCCCTACCTCCGCTGCTTCGATCAACTCCTGATGATGTACATGCCACATCATACTTGGCAGCATCCGCCAATATGGCCAGCTTTTTCTGTAACGGGTCTTCCGATACCATATATTCCATAAAATCCGCCCCCTATACATAATCCTTCATCATTCTAAATCAAGTATAGCATATATGTTCGATTTTATCAAACATATGTTCTTTTTAAGTAAAAAAATGTGAATGCACAAACGAAAACTGTTCTGCATTCACACTTTATTTTACAAATCACCATGGATTCCGAAATATTCCATTGTTGCAGCTTTATCTCTGTGAATCTGATTCTTCAACGCATCGATTCCATCAAATTTCATTTCGGGACGTTCAAACCGAAAAAGCTGCACTTCGATTTCCTGTCCGTACAAACTGCCTGAAAAATCATACACATAGGTTTCCATACGCTTGCTGATATTATCACCAACCGTTGGATTATGACCAATATTGGTTACGGAATGATACACATTCGCTCCCACAAGAGTACATGAAGAATATACCCCATTCGGAGGCATAATCTTATGCATCGGCGGCATCACATTGGCTGTCGGCATACCTAAAGTACGACCTAACTGACGGCCATGAACAACCTTGCCGCTGACAGAAAACGGTGTTCCGAGCATTTTCGCTGCAAACTCCATATCTCCCCGGCGAATGGCTTCACGAATGAGTGTACTGCTCACATCCTGTATCTCCATGCGTCCGGTAAACTGTCCATCTTCATAAACCGGAGCTTCAATCTGGAGTTTCTCACACACATCGGTTGTAAATCCCAGCTCAGATTCCAGCTTACGCAGCATATCCACACTGCCCTTCCGCTGATATCCAAAATGAAAATCTTCACCACAAACGATCACCTTTGCACCGATATCCTCTACCAGAACCTTCTTTACAAATTCTTCTGCCGCCATGCCGGAAGTTTCCTTTGTAAATGGAAATTCGATCAGAATGTCAATTCCCATCTTTTCAGCCCACTGAACACGTTCTTCACGAGTGAAGATCAGTTCCAATGGTTTCTGCTGTAAAAATGCCGCCGGGTGAAAATCGAAAGTGAACATTACCGCTTTCAGTCCCTGTGCTTTGTACTGTTTAATTTTTTCAATCAAAATCTGGTGTCCCCTGTGAAGACCATCAAACTTTCCAAGAGCCACCGCTGTATTTTCCAGATGAATATCTCTGGTTCCTGTAATATATTTCATGCCGAAATCTCCTGATCACACAAACATTTTTTCATTTTTAAATGTTTTGCGTCGTTCGTCATAGACGTAAATCGCACAAAACCGGCCCTGACTGTCATATATCCGGCACTTTCCGCCCTTCCCAGGCATCGTGCCCTCTTCAAATACAACGTTTTCTTTGCCAAGCATATTTCCATTATACAACAATCGATCCGATTGTGCATCTGTTTTTCCTGCCGGCCACATCCAAAATAAACTGTCAATGGTACGGATTGCATGATCAATCTGACCTTCTCTGACAAGTTCCTCTATCTGAGACAGGGTCATTGCATCCTGAATTTCAAAAACACCGACCTGGGTACGGGTCAATTTTTCCATCGCCGCACCGCATCCAAGTTTCTCACCAATATCATGGCATAACGTACGGATATAGGTTCCCTTGGAACAATGTACCCGCATATGCACATGGATACCATCCGGTTCCATTTCCAAAAGTTCCAGCTCCAGAATCTGAACCTGTCTCGCTTTACGCTCAACCGTTTTTCCCTCGCGGGCAAGCTCATACAGTTTCTTTCCCTGAACTTTCAATGCTGAATACATCGGCGGGATCTGATCATAGTTTCCTCTGAAAGTTTCAAGAACGGCTTCCAGTTCTTCCCGGCTCACATGAACCTCGGACTGTTTCAGCACCTTTCCGGTCATATCCTGAGTATCTGTTGTCACCCCAAGACACATCACTGTTTCATAAACCTTGTCTTTATCCGTCAGCAGTTCACAGACCTTTGTTCCCTTGCCAAGACATACCGGCAAAACACCGACCGCTTCCGGATCCAGCGTTCCCGTATGGCCGATTTTCTTCTGACCAAGTATACCGCGAAGCTTTGCCACCACATCATGGGAGGTAAACCCGGCTTCTTTATAAATATTTAGAATTCCATTATACATCTGTTGCCAGCTGCCCTTCTATCGCATCTAAAAATCTCTTCAATGCTTCTTTATAATTTCCCTGGACCGTACATCCCGCTGCACGTACATGTCCGCCGCCGCCATATAATCCAGCCACCTGGTTCACATCCACATAACGTTTGGAACGGAAACTGAATTTTGTCGTTCCTTCCTCCGTTTCAGACATGAGAATCGCAACTTCTGCACCTTTTGTAAGGCGGAGCTGTTCCACAATTCCTTCCAGGTCGTTGCGATCTGCACCAAAACGATCAAACATTTCCCGGTCAACTAACGTATAAATGCAGCGTCCGTCAAAAGCTGTCTGACTGTTCAAAAGTGCCTGTCCAAGAAGTTTTGCCTGGGTATAAGTACGTTCATAAAAAACTTCATCGATCCATCGGCTGCTGTCCACACCAATGGACATAAGATGGCCGGCGATCTGCATGGTATGTTCACTGGTGCTGGAATATTTAAATACACCGGAATCACATATAATTCCCATGTATAAAGCTTCCGCTGCAGCCAGTGTTATTTTTTCCGGATTCAGAAGGTCATAAACGACCTCACTGGCAGAACTTGCTGTGGATACAACATGATTGACCCCTGCAAAACCGGTATTGCTCACATGATGATCAATATTGATCGTCTGTTTTGCCTTGTCAAAATAGGGCTCTGCACCTTCAGTCATACGATTTTTCTGACTGGTGTCCAGACAAATACACACATCATAAATCTTATCCTCACCATCCGGCTGGCGAATCTCTTCTGTCCGTTTGACGATCTTATAACTGTCCATAATGGATTCCAGATAAACATCCACCTGGATTTCGGGATAATTATCTTTTATATAATTGTAAAGTCCCATGCAGGAACCGACACAGTCCCCATCCGGTCTTGTGTGACCAACGATGGCAACTGTGCGGCTCTCCATGATCTGACTTTCAAGAAAGCTTTTCATCCTATTCTTCCTCTTTTAAATCCTTATTGACCTCTGAGATCATTTTTGACATATTCACACCATACTCAATGGACTGATCCATAATAAATGTGATGGCTGGTGTGTTGCGAAGATTAACGGAACGGGCCAATTCTTTACGAATGTACCCCATCGCACTGTTTAAGCCTTCAAGTGTGGATTTCTGAGCTTCTTTATCACCCAGAACACTGATGTAAGCTTTGCAGGTTTTTAAATCCGGAGCTACTTCCACCGCTACCACAGAAGTCAGAGAGGAGATACGCGGATCTTTGATCTCTCTTGTAATGATCCGACCAAGCTCCCGCTGGACTTCTCCATTGATACGGGTATTTTTTATACTGTTTTTTCTCATATATTCTCCTTTATCTTGGAACTTCTTCCATAACAAAGACTTCTAACTGGTCGCCTTCTTTAATATCATTGAATTTTTCAAGAGACATACCACATTCATAACCGGTAGCAACTTCCTTAACATCATCTTTGAAACGTTTAAGGGATGCAAGCTGGCCTTCATGGATAACAATATTGTCACGAAGGAGACGTACTTTGGCATTTCTCTCAATCTTACCATCCAATACATAACCACCGATGATCGTACCAACACCGGATACCTTGTATGTCTGACGAACTTCCGCATGACCAATGATCTTTTCGCGGAATTCCGGATCAAGCATACCCTTCATAGCTGCTTCGATATCTTCGATCGCATTATAAATAACACGATAGAGACGCATATCGACCTTTTCAGCTTCGGCTACTGTCTTCGCCATATTGTCCGGACGCACATTGAAACCGATGATGATCGCATTCGATGTGGATGCCAGTGTAACATCGGATTCATTGATGGCACCAACACCGCCATGAATGATCTTGATAACGACTTCGTCATTGGAAAGTTTCAAGAGACTCTGTTTAACTGCTTCCACAGAACCCTGAACATCCGCTTTAACGATCAGGTTCAATTCTTTCAGCTGACCCGCCTGGATCTGATCGAACAGACCGTCAAGAGAAAGTTTGGATTTTGTTTCTGCCAATAATTTTTCTTTTCTCTGAGCGATAAATGTCTCAGCAATCGTTCTTGCTTCTTTTTCATTCTTTGTGGAAATGAAAACTTCACCAGCTTCTGGAACATCATTCAGACCAAGAATCTCAACTGGAATGGATGGTCCTGCTTCTTTCACGCGACGTCCCTTATCATCGATCATAGCACGAACTTTACCATAAGCAGAACCAATGGCAAGGCAGTCACCTACATGCAATGTACCCTTCTGTACAAGTACAGTTGCAACCGGACCGCGTCCCTTATCAAGCTGTGCTTCGATAACAAGACCACGAGCTTTACGGTTTGGATTAGCTTTTAGTTCACAGATTTCTGCCTGAAGAAGAATTGTTTCCAAAAGTTCATCAATACCTTCGCCTGTATGTGCAGATACCGGCACAACAAGTGTTGTTCCACCCCAATCTTCAGGAATAAGTTCATACTCTGTTAATTCCTGTTTTACACGTTCTGGATTGGCACTTGGCTTATCAATTTTATTGATTGCAACGATCACTTCAATACCTGCAGCTTTTGCATGGCTGATCGCTTCAATTGTCTGAGGCATAACACCGTCATCAGCAGCTACGACAAGAATTGCAATATCTGTAGACTGAGCACCACGCAGACGCATCGCTGTGAAGGCTTCATGACCTGGTGTATCAAGGAATGTAATCTTGCCACCTTCTGTATCTACCACATATGCACCGATATGCTGTGTGATACCGCCGGCTTCGCCTGTCGTTACATGTGTATTACGGATCGCATCCAGAATGGATGTTTTACCATGGTCAACGTGACCCATAACACAGACAACTGGTGGTCTTGGCTGTAAATCTTCTTCGTTTTCTTCATCTTCTCTGAGGATTTCTTCGATTGGATCGATTACCACTTCATGCTCACAGAGGATGTCATATTCCAATGCGATTTCTTCTGCTTCATCATAAGTGATCTCTGTATTCAAAGTAACCATCTTACCGCTGAGGAATAATTTCTTAACGATTTCAGCACCGGAGATCTTCATCTTATCACCCAGTTCTTTGATCGTGATCACTTCAGGAAGAATGATGTTTGTCACCTTTTCAGCTACTGGCTTTGGTTTCTGTGTTGGTTTCTGAAGATCAGATTTTTTTGTCAGCGGTTTTCCGCCAAATCCTTTCTTGCTGTTTGTTCTTCCATCTGTAACACTCTTCACCGGTTTTTCTTTATCTTTAAAGTTTCTGCGGTTTTCACGACTTGTATCCTTTGTTGCAACAACTTCTTTACTGATGGCATTATCCAGATTAAATCTGTTTTCGCCGCCGCGATTGTTATTATAACCATTACGGTTACCGCCGCGGTTATCTCTGTTATTATCACGATTATTGTTGAAACCGCCCTGACGGTTTGGTCTGTCACCATTGTTGTTATATGGACGACGTTCGCCGTTATTCTGGCGGTTTGGTCT
>JAXJRF010000001.1:0-2510 GCA_036310765.1 Frisingicoccus sp. | reverse complement strand
TTTCTAATATACTGTTCTATTATTATCTAATGTATTTTCTCCCAATACTCTTAATATTAACAAAGACCCTGTAAAAATACAAGGTCATTTTGTTTTTCCATATTTTATTTCATTTTCAATACACGCATGGAATTCAAGATCGCAAGCACAGCCACCCCAACGTCGGCAAATACGGCCGCCCACATATTAGCCAGACCGAAAGCTCCGAGGATAAGGATGATCGCTTTGACTCCCAATGCAAAAACGATATTCTGGGTGACAATACCCAGTGTATGTCTTGCAATACGGATGACTGATGCAATCTTCAATGGGTTATCATCCATTAAGACGATATCCGCCGCTTCAATTGCCGCATCCGAACCCATACTTCCCATGGCAATCCCTATGTCGGCCCGGGATAAAACAGGGGCATCATTGATACCATCGCCGACAAAGGCCAGTTTGGACTTTCCAGACATGCCTGCAAGAAGTTCCTCTACTTTAGAGACTTTATCTGCTGGCAGCAGCTCCGTATAAACCTGATCCATACCAAGTTCCTTTGCCACAGCCTCGCCAACTTCAGCCTTATCGCCAGTCAGCATGACCGTATGACGCACACCGCTCGCTTTAAGGGCTTTCAAAGCCTCCTTCGATTCAGGCTTAATCTGGTCTGCTATAATGATGGAACCTGCATATACTTTATCAATGGCAATATAAATGACCGTTCCCATATCCGCAGCTGGTTTAAACTGGATGTCACCTGCTTCCATTAATTTGGAATTACCCGCCAAAACCTCTTTGCCGTCAATCAGAACTTTAACACCATGCCCCGGAATCTCTTCTGCATGACTTACCCTTTCTGTCAACAGAGGTCCTCCATAGGCTTTTTTAATCGCCTGACTGATCGGATGCTCGGAATAACATTCAGCCAGTGCCGCTGTTTCAAGGAGCTGAGTTTCTGATATTCCTTCTGGATAGACATGGGATACATTAAATTCGCCCTTTGTCAAAGTGCCTGTCTTATCGAAAACGATCGTATCCATCTGTGCCAATGTTTCCAGATAATTACTTCCCTTTACAAGAACACCAACCTTAGATGCCGCTCCAATACCGCCGAAAAAGCCAAGGGGAACGGAAATAACTAATGCACATGGGCAGGAAATAACAAGAAAACTGCAGGCCCGAAGTCCCCAGTCAGCCCAGCCTCCGCCATAGACAAGAGGCGGAATAACTGCCAGCAAAGCCGCTCCGACAACAACGATCGGTGTATAATAACGGGCAAATTTGGTAATGAAGTTCTCGACAGGTGCCTTTTTACTGCTGGCATTTTCAACCAGTTCCAGTATCTTAGTCACAGTGGAATCTTCAAATTCTTTGCTGACCCGAACTCTTAACAGACCATTTCCATTCACACAGCCGCTGATAATTTCGGAGCCCTCACTCATCTGACGAGGTACAGACTCACCGGTTAATGCCGAAGTATCCACAAAGGATGTGCCTTCAATAACCACACCATCCAATGGCACCCTCTCGCCCGGTTTAATAATAATGATATCACCAACAGCTACATCATCCGGATCCACTTCCTTCAATTCACCATCCACTTCCATATTCGCATACTCCGGACATATATCCATCAGATCTGCAATGGACTGACGGGACCGGTTGACCGCATAATCCTGGAATAGTTCACCAACCTGGTAGAACAACATAACGGCAACCGCCTCTTCAAATTCCTGAACAGCAAAAGCACCAAAGGTGGCGATACACATCAGAAAATTTTCATCAAAAATCTGGCCGTTTCGGATATTACGTAAAGCACGATATAAAATGTCCCAGCCAACAATCAGATACGGCACCAGAAATAAAACAAATACAAATGGTGCCGGAAGTTCCAGCATCCCCATATGTTCAGCAGCAAAAAGCGGTACAAATATCAGTGCCGCTATGAGAATGCGTGTCAGCATCTTTTTCTGTTTTTTTGTCATGATAGCCTCCTACATGACAATCGTACAATCAGGTTCAATCTTTTTGCATAATTTAACAACTTCTTCCATAACCTGATCAAACTTATCGTCATCTGCTTCAACAGTCAGTTTCTGCATCATAAAGTTGATGTTGGCATTCTGGACACCCGGGATCTTCTGAATACCATTTTCCATTTTGGCAGCACAGTTTGCACAACACAAATCCTGTAATTTAAATTTCTTTTTCATAATCTATCTCTCCTTTAAAATCGATTCATATGATTAATTGTTCATATGTTTATATTATATACGATTTATAGTAATTGTCAATACAAATTAAAAAAACAGGCAGCGAAATCTAAATAAAATTATTTAAACTTCAACTGCCTGTTCGTTTCATTTAAGTTCGTATTATTTATAATTTACAATGGCACCAAAATCTTTCTTAAGACTTGCTCCACCGACAAGACCTCCATCGATATCCGGCTGAGCAAAAAGTTCCGGCGCACTGTCCTCTGATACACTTCCGCCGTACTGGATACGGATGGCTTCAGCTGTATCTGT